>JBLHLN010000204.1:0-4743 GCA_047620565.1 Woeseiaceae bacterium | reverse complement strand
TTCGCCGACCAGGATGACATCCGGGTCTTCACGCAACGCAGAATGCAGGGCGTCAGCAAAACTATCAGTATGCAGACCAATTTCACGCTGGCTAATGAGACAACCTTTTCGCTGGTGCACAAACTCGATCGGATCTTCAATAGTCAGGATGTGACCCTTGAGGCGATAGTTGATGGCGTCGATCATCGCGGCGAGGGTCGTCGATTTTCCGGAGCCGGTTTTTCCTGTCACCAGGATCATGCCTTGTGTTTGCTTGCACAAATTTTGCACAACCAGTGGCATATCGAGTTGCTCGAGAGTCAGTGCCTTGGATGGAATCGCGCGTAGCACAGCGCCGACGCCATTCAGGTGACGCATCACGTTGACCCGAAATCGCGACACGTCGGGAATTTCGTAAGCGAAGTCGACGGCATCGTTTTGTTCGAAATCTTTCTGCAAGCTGCCGCCCATGATTTCGTACACGGCGTCCTTTACAAAATCGATTGTCAGCACTTCGTCATTGAGTGTGGTTAGCGAACCATGAATACGCACGCGGGGTGGGTCGCCCGAAATAAAGTGCAAATCGGAACTGTTTTTCGCCAGCGCATCTTTCAGGAATGAGTCAATTTTGTTCAAAATTTGGTTCCGTTGCCCTATTCATCTTCGTCGAGCGTAGGCAGGATTTGAGAATCTGTGACAAATGTCTGAAAACGTTTTTTCTCCGACGCATATCGAAATGCGTCATCAGGATCGATTTCGCTTGCCTCGATCGCTTCCAGCAATGCCTGGTCCATCATCTGCATGCCGACGTCCCTGCCGGTTTGCAATTGCGCCGGAATCTGGTGTGACTGATCATTCGTTATGAGCTTGGCAATAGCACGATTATTGATGAGTATTTCAAGTACGGCGCGTCGTCCACGCCCATCGGGCGTCTTAACCAGCACTTGCGTGACCACAGCTTTCAGACTCTGAGCAAGGAAGCTTTTTGTTTGCTCACGCAGTTCGCCTGGCAAGGCGTCGATAATTCGATCAATTGTCTTGACGGCACCTGTTGTGTGTAACGTACCAAGCACCAGGTGGCCGGTTTCTGCAGCGGTCATCGCCATCGTAATTGTTTCAGCATCACGCAATTCGCCAACCAGAATTACATCGGGGTCTTCGCGCATCGCGGAACGTACGCCGTCGGCAAAGCTGGTCAGGTGAGTGCCCAGCTCCCGCTGAATGATCTGGCTTTTCTTGCTTGGATGTACGAATTCGATAGGATCTTCAAGGCTGATAATGTTCAGGCTGCGCGTGCTGTTCAGATGATCAATCATCGCTGCAAGCGTAGTCGACTTTCCGGTTCCGGTTGACCCTGTCACAAGCACCATGCCCTGGTGATAATCGCAAAAACTGCGAATGACATTGGGAACATTCAATTTTTCGAGTGTCGGCACTTCGTTGGGAATGAAACGAAATACCGCGCCGGCACCAGTCTCCTTGCGAAACAGGTTGACGCGAAAGCGGCCACCGTCTTCTGCAACATATGAAAAATCGAGATCCTTACCTTTGTAAAAAAATTCTTTCTGCGTGTCGCTCAAAATCTCCATGAGATAGCTTTCGAGTTCGGTGTCTGACAATTCGCGAAACTTGATCGGCATCAGATCGCCATTCATGCGCAGCATCGGTGGTACGCCAACGGCGAGATGAACGTCGGAACAGCCCTGGGCGAGGCCCAGTTTCAGGAATGAGTCAATGCGTGGCATGGATAAACAAGTCTATTTGGCCCAAAAATCATAGATTTGGACATATCCTAGGCGGAATCACGGGGTTCTGCCAGTGCGCTGGTGCACATTTTTGAGCAAGACTTTCTAGAGCTGCATTGCGGTGAGCGCTTCGCTCAGTTCACCCATTGATTTATATCGCTTGGTCTTGTCAACAGACATAGCTTTGGCGATGACGGCCGCGTAGTCGTCCGGGACTTCTGGATTGACATCCTGGCAAAGCTTGGCCTTGCCCTGTACGTGCTGGTACATCACAGACATATGGTCGCCGCGACTGTATGGCGGAATACCAGTCACCATTTCATACATGATCACGCCGATGCTGTAGACATCAGCAGTCTCATCAACTTTTTTGCCAAGAATCTGTTCCGGCGCCATGTATTTCGGCGAGCCGATGACGTAGCCGGTCTTGGTAAGTTGCGTGTCGCCACTGCTGGCGGCGGCGGCAACACCAAAATCTACAATCTTCAGCAGGCCGTCGCTATTAACCAGGATATTTGCGGGCTTCAGATCACGGTGAATTACGCCAGCCTGGTGTGCAACAGCCATGCCGGTCGCCATGTCCAGCGAAAACTGCAACGCTTTGTCAAAGGCCATGGGTTTGCTGTCCGGAATCTCGCCGCTCAGGGTGTGGGACGGGAAATACTCCATCGAAATTGCATAAGCGCCCTGCAAATGCAGGAAATCATAAATTCGAATGACGTTCCGGTGCGTGATCATGCGCGAATAACGTAATTCGTGAACGAATCGCTTCATCATTTCCTCGTCGGATGAAACGTTTGGATTAAGGAATTTCAGAATCAGTCGTTCGTCAACTACCTTGTCCTGCATCAGGAGTACGGTACCGAAAGCGCCTTTACCGATTTTTTCAATGTATTTGTAACGGCCATCGATCACGTCGCCCGGCTCGAGCTTTGATATGTCGAGGACTACTGTTTGCGCAGGTGCAAGCGCAGGAGCTTCCGCTGCAATTTCGGCAGTGGCCTCGACCTTGGCCGCTGCAGCATGTTCATCAAGAAGCTTCTCAATATCCTTGTCATCAAGCAGCAGTGTCTTGGTGTGATCGGTCATTTTTTCGGCGCGAATATTTTCTTCGATGACGCTTTGCGAAAATTTGTTGTCAATTTCCTTAATCGCCAGGTCGGCGCTGTTGACGATAGTCCTGTCATCGGATTGTTTGATTTTCTGCAACACGCCGCGAACTGTCTCCGCACGTTTTTCGTCAGCAAGATGTGAGATTGCCTTGATTGCTTCGATCTGAATTTCGCGTTCTGGCCGCTGCAGCATCGGTACAATTTTTGAAATTATGTCCGCATCGCCAAGCTTGCCGAGCGCTCGCACGACAACGGTATCCGTTTTGGCGTTATTACCGAGCATGTCCAGCAGTTTCGGCAGCGCTTTCTTGCTGCCGATTTGGGCGAGGGCGTCAACCGCACGTTCCCGAACCCACCAATCCGAGTCGTCTGTTGCTTTGATCAGGGTGTCAACGGCATTTTCGTCTTTGGTCGCATTCAATATTTCAATTGCCGTGCGGCGAATGTCTTCGTCCTTGTCCTTGATCAGTTCAAGGACGGAATTGACAACCTTCGGGCCTCCGATCTCTGCCAATGCATCACCTGCACGTGCGCGGACCCACCAGTCGTCGTCTTTAATCGCGCTTAACAAGTCTTTAACTGAATTCGGATCGCCGATTTCATTTAATACTTCAACCGCCGATCGTCTCGCGTATTCGGATTCATCCTTGAGTGCATTGACCAGGTACTTGACAGTATCCGGGTGATTAGCCTTCACAATGACGTCAACAGCCTTGTTCTGCACTTCAAGGTCGGGGTCCAGTAACAGATTTGCAACCTTGTCGATATTGATGTTGCCGTCGCGCTGTCCGAGGGCAGTCAATGCAGCATTTCTGACCATTTTGTTGGTATCTTTCAGCTGCATTTCCAGTGCCTGATTAATACCTTCATGGTCAAACCTGGCTAACAACGACATCAGGTGAATTTTCACGGCAGGGTCCTTGCCACCCATCCGATTCAGCAATTCAGGCACCATTTCTGACGAAACGACACTTTCGATGATGCTAAATAGCGCCGCTTTCTCTTTTGGATCGAGCTCATACGCTCGCCGCAGCAGGTCGTGGACGCTGAGATCTTTTTTGTGAACTTTGATAACTTCGATCAGCGCCGGTTTGGATACTTCCTTCTCGTCGAAAAAATCCAATAGCCCGTTTGGGTTGTAGTTATTGCTGCTGGAAAGCGCCCAGGCTGTGCCGGACACAACGCGCTCTCCGCCGTCCGAGAGACCATCTTTGTAGTATTTCAGGGTTTTATCGCTGACGTAGCTGGCCAGGATATCGACAAATGCCATGGTGTGACTTTTGTCACTCATAGCGAGCGCGTCAATAACGCGGGGAATCACTTTGGGGCCGATTTTTTTGAGTCTCTCGATGACTTTCTGGGCGGACGATGAGCTGGTGTCATTTTCACTGACCAGCTGGCCAATCAATTGATCCGCACGAAATCCGCCGAGAATTGCCATCAGAGGTCGACCAATGCGCGTGAACGAGCATAGCTAGTGCGGGGAACATGCGTCCCTGCACGATGCACTTTCAATTCCTTGAATCGCAACGCCATGTATATTTTTTTTCGCTCATGCCCAGGCAAACTGTCGTACTTGTGGCCCCGAATGGCCGGCTGACAGTCATCACCATTATTTTTGATGCGGCATTATGCCACATCACCCTGCGAGCGAGATGCGCTGCACAATCAGTTCGCATTCTCGGATTTACCTGTCACCGTGCGTTTATTCAAGGCAACTGTGGTTACAATACCGCCCGCAGACGCTGTTACCAGCGTCTGCAACTAATTTAACCTAATACAAACGTGCGAAGTGTGACATTGTCTGCAAATTCTGATCTGAAAAATATTCTTGAAACCGTTGCTGTTCCTGGCGTCGGCCATTCTGTTGGCGAAATCGGGCGAATCCGCAAGGCCGAGCTGGATGG
>JBLHLN010000203.1:0-4789 GCA_047620565.1 Woeseiaceae bacterium | reverse complement strand
TACCCAAGCAACCAACTTGCAATGAATGATTTTGCAATGCCGCACATACCCGGAGAGTGGCACTTTGCGGATGCCATCGATTACTCGCTAACGCTTAACCGGGCAGTTCTCGACTATGCATCACGCAACCGGACTACGATTCTGTTCAATCGCTGGCGCATGGGCATGAATGCGATCGAAGCCGGCAACAAAGATAGCTGGATAGTAAGGCCTCGCATGGTTGAAGACCTCGAGAGCAAAATTCGCGAAGCCGGCGGAGAAGATGCCGCGATGATCGAACATACTTTTCGGCGCCGTGGAGAAGGGGTATCCAAAGACTACCTGGCAATGTTGCGCACACCCGAGAATCGCAACCCGCGCGGCTACATACTTCCATCTGATCAGAAAGATTTTCCAACTGCAGTCAAGTTCCTCAATACACTTGTAAAAAACGGCATAACCATTCACCAGGCTACGGCGGATTTCACTGTTGAGGGCAAGACCTATCCGGCAGGCTCATTTGTCGTCAAATCGGCGCAGGCGTTTCGCGCGCATGTTCTGGATATGTTTGAGCCTCAGGACCATCCGGACGAGTTTCTTTATGAAGGTGGTCCACCGATTCCGCCCTACGACAGTGCCGGATATACGCTGGCCTTCCAGATGGGCGTCGAATTCGATCGCATTTTGGAGGGATTCGACGGGCCGTTTAAAAAAGTAACGGGCTTTGCGAAACCCATGCCAGGCAAAGTTCGGTTTATGGTCGGCGCCAGCGGATACTTGCTTGATCACGGCATCAATGATTCCGTTATCGCAGTCAATCGGCTGCTGGCAGCCGGTCACGACGTTTATTGGCTGGATGAATCGATCGAAGCGAATGGTGGCCGTTATCCTGTTGGCACGATTTACGTTCCCGATAGCGATAACGTTGGCGCAGACCTTTCGGCGATGGCCGCGAGCCTGGGCATTTCCGTTGACGGAATCTCAATACGGCCAAATTCCGCAGCGCGCAAGCTGGCACCGGTGCGTGTTGGTTTGTGGGATCGCTATGGCGGTTCTATGCCATCCGGCTGGACGCGCTGGCTGTTTGAGGAGTTTGAGTTTCCTTACGAACGAGTATTTCCACAGGAGCTTGATGACGGTGGGTTGGACGACAAGTTTGACGCACTTGTATTCGTAACAGATTCGATTCCGGCAGAAGACGTGGAACCGGAAGGTCGTGATGTGCAACCGGAAGCCAGCGACGTTCCGAGGGAGTATCGCGATCACCTGGGAAGAGTGACAAACGAAAACACTGTTCCACAATTGGCAGATTATCTGCGCGACGGAAACACCGTCATGACCATTGGGACCTCAACGATACTCGCGGAAAACCTCGGACTTCCAGTTACCAATCACCTGGTCAACGGCGCCGGAGTACCCTTGGGACCCGAAGAGTTTTTCGCGCCCGGCTCCATCCTGCAGATTCGTGTCGATACGTCGAATCCGCTCGCTTATGGTCTGAACGAACGTACGGACATATCCTTTCAACGCACCAGTCCGGTTCTTCGTCTCAGACCTGACGCTGATAAAGCCGGCGTTACGCAGATAGGCTGGTTCGATGACGACGATGCGTTGAGATCCGGTTGGGCATGGGGACAGGACAAGTTATTCGGCGGCACCGCAATTGCCAGCGCCAAAGTCGGCGACGGAGACTTGCACATGCTCGCTCCTGAAATCCTCTTCCGCGGCCAGGCGCACGGGACATTCCAGTTACTGTTTAACGGTATCTACCTGGCGAATGCGACCCAGGTCCAATTGGGGGAACAGAATTGAAGCCTGAGTATTGGCCTGCGATTGTCTGGTAGGGGCAGATCATGATCGGAAAAACCATTTCTATTCCAGTGTTTGCGGCGATTTGTATTTCCGCCTGCAGTCCGGCGGCAGGGCCTTCCACGTTTCCGGACCGGCTCGACTTGCCAGCGTCAGCATCGCTCCCCGAGCCACTTTTGATGTTTGATGGCGAGACCAGAATAGGCAATGCCGATGAGTGGATCAAAAAGCGCCGTCCGGAGCTTTTGGAAATGTTTCAACACTATGTATATGGTTTTGCACCGAACGGCCTGCCTATTCGGCATGAAACAACCGTGATTGACGAGGCCGCATTCGATGGTGTCGCCACGCTCTCGGAAGTAAAGATCACCATTGAATCAGCGTCGCCCATAGATATTTTCGTCCTGCTAGCGGTGCCCAACAAGGTAAGTGAGCCCGCTCCTGTTGTCTTGCAGCTTAACAAGTGCGGCAATCAGTCTGTCACCGATCATGAAGGTATACCCGTTAGTAAGAGCTGGACAGACCCGAACGCATGCAACGGAGCAAACAATAATCGTGCACATCGCGCGAGTAGATTCCAGCTCGAATTCATGGTCAATAGTGGCTATGCGGTTGCAACGTTTCACGAAAGTGACATTGATCCGGATAAAGCAGATTTTTCGGACGGTGTGCATGCGGCTATCCCGGTCGATGTTGACGAAGAAGTCCGCTGGGGCACAATTGCTGCCTGGTCCTGGGGGCTACGACATGTCATCGACTATTTGTATGACGCGCCTGGTATCGACCGCGATCGAATTGTGCTCTTCGGCCATTCGAGACGCGGGAAAACCTCTTTGTTCACTGCAGCGATGGATGAGCGAGTAAATCTTGTCGTCTCGCATCAGTCCGGAACGGGTGGCGCCGCAGTCAGTAGAAGCTACAACGGGGAAAGTGTTAAGCAGATCAACGATCAGTTTCCTCACTGGTTCAATGATGTTTTCCCGCAGTTCAACGAAAATGAGGAGTACCTGCCGATTGACCAACACGAATTGCTTGCATTGGTTGCACCTCGCTCGGCTCTCATTTCGAATGGCGCAGATGATCTGTGGGCTGATCCCGCAGGGACACTACAAACAGTAGTTGGAGCGGATTCGGTTTGGAAGTTACTTGGCGAGCCTGGCTACGATCAGGCAAGTCCTGAGCAGACCGACTACTCTTCCAGCCTCGCCTACTATGTGCGACCCGGGGGACACGGCGTAACACTGGAAGATTGGCAGGCGATCGTCAGGTACGCGAATGCGCAGTTTATGAAGTAAGGACCTTTCAGGAACGAGATCCGTATACTTGGGAAACGTAAATACAAGCGGAATTTATGAAAATAGAATAGATCCATTTATTCAGCTGGCCAGTGAATCGAATCTCTATGGCATCTAGCGAAATTCTCAGCAGGCATGTCTGCCTGCTTGCACTGCTTTGTTTCGGCCTGACAATTGGCAACGTCGGTCACGCTGAGATCGACGTAGATCTCGAAGAACTTCCCTCAATTCCGACAATGAACTATGGCGCCTCGGTGGGAATATCTGGCGGAGCAATTATTGTTGCCGGCGGATTAAACACTACGTTGGAAAATTCCGGAGCGGCTGTCGATGATGTCTTCGTATTGACGCCAGGCTCGGACGAGTGGTCGGTAATGAAGCTTGACGAGCCTGTTGCCTATGCTGAGGTCGTATCCGGTGAGCTTGGCATGCTGCTCATTGGCGGCATTGGTACGGATGGTGTATCAAATTCGATTGTGCACCTGTCGTGGTCGGGCGGCCAACTGATTCAGGAGAATTTCGCAACGTTGCCAATTCCACTTATCTTCGCCGGCGCTGCGCTGCTCGACGACGTCTTGATTGTTGCAGGGGGTCGATCTGCTCTCGACTCCGGATCTGCAAGCAACCTCATGTTTCGCAAGGCATTGCTCCCTGAAATTTCAGAATGGGAGTCGCTGGAGTTAGCTGACGATTTTCCAGTGCTGGAGCCGATTTTCGTGGTGCAAAAAGACATCGCATCCGACAGGGAGGCTTTGTATGCCGTCGCTGGATCAAGATCCGAACTAACGGAACATCAGGTACAAAATAACCTCATCGGCATAAAATTCACACCGGGTACAGGCATGTACGCGGGATCGAGGCCGATTTCTGCGCCAGAGGGCATGATTCAACTGGTATCAGGGCAGCCCATCGGTCCCAGCCACATTGTCTTCACGACAAAAAACGCCGAATATTTAATGCTGTATCACGCGATCACCGACACCTGGATAGAAATCGAAATCAACGGCAAGTCGATGGATGGAGACGTCATTGCGATCGACGAACATCTGATCTTCATCGGAAGTGCCGGCGGTAACCAGGGCAGCTCTGTATATCTGACCAGCATCCGCTCTGCAAAAAGCAGCCTCTCAACGATCGATTTCGCTGTGATTTTCGTCTACCTCGGCTCTTTGATATGGATAGGTGCCCTCTTCTCAAGGCACGAAAAAACAACCGATGATTTTTTCCTTGGCGGCCGCAGGATTCCGACCTGGGCAGCAGCCGTGAGCATGTATGCAACGGGTGTGAGCGCGATCAGTTTCATGGCAATACCAGCCAAGACTTATTCAACAGACTGGCTCTATATCATTATGGCTGTCTTGCCACTATTTTCTTTTATCGTGGCGGGATGTTTGTTCATTCCGTTGCTGCGTCGCCTGAACATCACAACCATGATGGAATTTCTCGAGATGCGATTTGATCGTTCGATCCGAACTCTGACAAGTGTTCTGACGATTCTTGTTCAATTGCTGGCACGCATGGGCGTCATCATGTTGCTTCCGGCAATAGCGCTATCTGCTGTCACCGGCATCAACGTCACAGCCGCAATTCTGATAATGGGCGTGTTGGCGACGATCTACACGTACCTCGGAGGTTTCGGCGCCGTCGTGTGGACAGATGTCGTCCAGGTATTTGTCATGGTCGGCAGCGCTCTTCTGAGCCTGGTA
>JBLHLN010000202.1:0-4821 GCA_047620565.1 Woeseiaceae bacterium | reverse complement strand
AGAAATGATGGCTATCCTGATTCTCACCACGGTCAGTACCCTGCAGCACACAATCTATTCGTTATACTTGTCATCCGAAGCTGGGCTATCGATGCCACAGCGATCAATCCAGAGCACCAGGAGAACATATGTCTCTAATTATCGAAGAAAACAGTAGCGACGAGCCACTAGTGGATACATTTGGCGGCCGAATTATTCGTGCACGTGAGGCGGCCAATCTATCGACAGCCCAATTGGCGCGTCGTACCGGCGTCCTCACCGAGACGATGCAGGCATGGGAATCGGATCGACTGCTGCCCAGAACCAACCAGATCGTCAGACTGTCCGGGCTGCTGAACGTCAGTCCGACATGGTTATTGATGGAGCGAGGTGAGAGCCCGAGCGATGGGATGGATGAATCCGAAATAGCATCTCTGCAAAGAACCCTTAGCCAGTTGCGGGGCAACCTGCTCACCGTCATTGGCGGATTGGAACTTATTGAAAAACGCCTCGAGCAGTACGAGAGCTACCGCTGAACGCGATCACCCAACGTTCATGCCGGACAACGTGGTCACTATGTTCCCGCAGCAAGGTGTAGAACATGTGCCCGGTTAACACCCTTCAATTAAATGGTGGCCGGGCACGGAATCGAATATCACCGCTCTCCTCTTGATTTAAATTATTCATTAGCCCCCATCGGGACGATGGTGCTCCAGCCTGTGCCCCTTCAAAAATCTCTTTGCAGGGTCGCAAGTACGGCTATCGTGAGGCTCTCGATTGGGGGAATTGCGAAAATGCTTTTGGCTGGAAGTAGCAATCTTCAGCCAGGCCCACGTTGCCAGTTCAGGCGAAATGGCCTCTGCATTGCAGATGCTCCCAGACCTGGTCGGCCGGGTCATCATAAACCAGCAGAGCTTCGATGTTGGGATCGGTGAAAATGCTGGAAGGATGTCTGCAGAGTCAGGATAGAACCAGACAAGAATCGGGGTAAAACGTCCGCTTTTACCATTAGCGGACATTCACCCAGGCAGGAAAGAGAGATTATTGAGGGCAGCTAACGGCCAGAAGCAGCCGTTCGCGAAAAACAAAACCCCGCCACGAGGGCGGGGTAAAAGGCGGATAGAAGTAAAATTCGTATTCGGTAGCCTGAATTATTTCTTCGCTCTCGTAAGAAAGTGAACCAAGAACCGGTTGCCCGGCGAAACAGCCCCAATGAACTTTCCTGATCCAGGTTAAGATCAAGGTGTGACGTTGTACCTGTGCATTTGCCCGGCAGTGACAGTCATCGCTGCGGACATGGTCAGGAAGTCAAACATGCCATCGGGATCTGTCGGATAGTCGTCGTCGCTATCTTCATCCCATTCGCCTGAACAAGTAAAAGCTACTCGGTAACTGCCTGCATTCAAGAAGGCGAAATGATATTCGTATTCCCCAGTGCCGTTGTTCATTTCCACCATGTCAGTAGCGATCGGACCCGGAAAACCATCTGTGTCGGTCGCTGCCAGGTCGTCGGCCGGAGCGTCAGTGCCCGCATACACGTACATCCAGTTGCCACCCGTCGCTGAGTCACATCTCGCCTGGTTGAAATCCATGAGCGAGACATCGACGGTGCCGCTAACACCACCCGTGTTATCGGTATTCATCAGACGCATAGCATCGTGCAGCCGATACTCGACACCCATCATGCCGCCCATGTCATGTTGCTGGACGCCGCGTCGCAAATCAAAATCCATAACAAACTCGGCATGTTGTGCGAGGCCAATCTCGAACGGTTCTGTGCCGCGAAAAGGGTATGCAGTGGACATCGTCATATTGTGCTGGCCGCCTGACATCGTACCGATGTGGGACTGTGTCAGGTCGACACCGAGCTCCATCCATTCGTACTGGCCGGCGGGTATCGTCATGTTATTCAGAATCGACTGCACCGCGCCGTTTTGCAGCTGCATCATATCGATGTCGAGTGGTCCGCCGGGCAGAACCACGTGGGTAATCGAGCCGTCTGCGTGACCCATGTCCACGTGAATTACGTGAAATACCAGAGATTGCGCTTCATCCATCGGTCCGTCGGTGAGAAATACGGTCACCGTGCCGGTAGCAGGCGGAGCAATTGAATCGTCGCTACCACTGCCGCCGCAAGATGCAAGAACGGCAACGCTAAGAATGAGCAAAACATTTGAGAGTGCTTTCATTTTTGGGTTCCCCACCAAAATGAAATATTGGGGCGGCGAAGTCTACTCCTGCTGCGGACTCAGGTAATACGTACTTTCATCCTGCGCTATTGGTGGCTAGCGTTGCCGTTCTTGCAACCTGAATCTATAGGAAAAACGAGCTGTAATTCTGTCGGATTGGCAACGACTGCTTTGGGTCATTAGCTGTCATTTTAGCCCAAATCTAGCCAACGGCAGCTATCGGGGTGCGACTTCAACCAGGCAGGAAAGAGGGTTTATTGAGGGCAACTAACGGCCAGAAGCGGACGACTGACCGGGCCACGATCCACGGTGTGATTTCCTGCTATGATTGTCCACGATTTGACAACAACAGGAGGAACTCCGGTGACTAACAAAGAGATCATCCAAGGGCTATATCAGAACTTCGCATCTGGTAATGTTCCGGCCGTTACGGCCGCTTTCGCTGATGATATTGCATGGACTGAGGCGGATGGCTTCCCTTTAGACGGCACTTACATTGGTCCTCAGGCGGTGGTCGAGAACGTCTTTATGCGCCTTAGTGAATTTAGCGACAACTGGGCCGTTACCGTCGATCGGTACATTGCCGATGGCGATACTGTTGTTGCGGACGGCAAATACAGCTGGAACCACAAGGAGACTGGTGAAGCCTGCGAGGTAAGGATGGCACACGTGTGGACGCTGGCAGACGGAAAAGCTACCTCCTTCCTGCAGCACGTCGATACCGCAAGGGTTCGCGAACTGATTCAGTAGGCATGAATAGGTTATGTTGCCTCTGCGTTGGCGGTTAGGCCAAGTGCTTCGTTCGCATTTTCGGTCAGTCAAATCTCTGATGTCTGCTTTGGGTCATAAGCAGGCAGTGGCCTAGCAAATTCAGATCATTCGACTTTGGGCGACACCGAGTGCTTTCAAACAGTGTGGGCAGAAGTAAATTGTGTCCTTTCCAATCACGAATCCGGCACCACTTGACCTCGAATACACCTCTGTTAACTCTTTGTCGCAGTGACAACAGAGAGGCGTGAGATCGTTACGCTTTACGATGTTCATTGTTTTTTCGTTCGCTTTGCTCATGGATCTAATAGCTCGTTTGTCGTTGAAGTCCACGTCCGCCTTGTGGTCTTGCTCAGGTTTAGTGGACACTTTCATTTAGGTCTATATTGACCTTTGGAGGTGCACCATGACCCGAAGAAAACGGTATAGCGCTGAGTTTAAGCGCGAGGCTCTAAGACGTGCAAATGAAGAAGGCGTTACTGACTCGTTAGTTGCCGAAGAACTTGGACTGAGTCTCAATCGCCCTTGATGAAACGTCCGCTCTCCCCAATAGCAGACATTCAAACAAGCGAAATTAGGTCAAAAGTGAGGTCTGCTAACGGCCAAGAGCGGCCACTGAGTATTTCATTTCTACTAGTCGGATTGTCGAGATCGAATCCTCAGTGCGTCGAGGTCTTCGTACTCCGTCCTTATCGGCAATTTGTCAATTTCGACCTTTAGCGAGTCCAGAAATGATTCACTCTCTGCGCCTATGTATCGCTCGTTTTCGCGGAGCCAGTTTCGCCCAAACTCCGACGTGAAAATCGGAGCGATGTCGAACAAATAATCATCGATGTCGTACGCGAGGTCAAAGCGCTCGTGCATTGCAACCTGCACCAAGTATCCATCCAGCACCATATAGCTGTACTCGTTAAGTCTTAAAATTTCTGCATCTGTAAGCTCGGAGGGCTTTTCTATCGATTTTTGCAGTAATAGCCCGACATCGTGCGCATAGCTAAACCGATAAACGTCTTGCCACATAAAATATATTTCGCGAACAGATTCGGCCCGTGCAAGTTTGTTGTTCTGGCGGAGTTCCTCCGCGACGAATACCAGTCCAGCAATAACGCCCATCGCCGCGAGTATCTGCAACCAATCGCTTAGCTTTTTTTCTGTCAAGACGATCTCCCAATCACCGGCTGGGCCAGGGAACTATGAATTGCGACTGTCCGCTTCGAGTCATTAGCAGTCATTTTAGCCCAATTTAGCCAACGGCAGCTTTTGAGGGGGAAAGCAGACATCGCTCTTTTGTTTTTTCAAAAACTTTCAGAAAAGTCCCTTTTGTTTTTTGCGCGCGTGACTAGCACCTTTACATCTATCCTGGCTGACTGCTCTCACCAATAGCAGACCTTCAATCAGGCAGGAAAGAGGGTTTATTGAGGGCAGCTAACTGGTCTGGCCCCACTATTTCGGACCACCTAGTAAAGCGCAATAATGCGTTTAGGAGGTGGGACATGGCAAGACCAGAAAACAGACGGTCGGGTAAAGTTATTTTCGACGATCCCGGCAGTAGGAATTGACCGTAAATTGGGTCAAATAACAGCGATCGCCTATACTGCAACCATAGTTGACACTAAGAAAATCAGGCCTATGCTCGACATTACCGTATTTGGCGAACTTACCTTACTTGGCTGGATCCACACGATTATTGCCATTATTGCTCTGATTGCGGGTTTTTACACTTTGGCGGTTTACAAAGTGATTACTCCAGAGCAAAAGACGGGTCAACTCTATTTGATCTGTACGCTTATCGCGGCGGTGACCGCCCTGATGATATACAAACATGGCGGATTTGGGCCTGCCCACGGTCTTGCTGTTCTCACCCTATTGGCGTTGGTTGGCGGTT
>JBLHLN010000201.1:0-4877 GCA_047620565.1 Woeseiaceae bacterium | reverse complement strand
TAGTCGCAATGCTTGCTGAGGAGTTTTCGCAAAAGGACCTGGACTACTGGCTACGCCGATTGGGCGAACACGGCGTACCGGCCGGACCAATCAACAGCATTGCAGATATATTTGACGATCCTTATGCTGCAGAACGGGAGTTGTGTCATACATTGGCCCACGCGACGGCAGGTGATATTCCAACGGTCGCGAATCCGGTAAAATTTTCTTCAACACCCGTACGCTACACCCGTGCGCCACCAGTATTGGGGCAGCACACACGAGAAGTTCTTCAGCAGGAGCTTGGTTACAGTGACGCCAAAATCGAAGCGCTGTATGCGAGCGGCGTATTGTAACTTTGTCTACTAATCGAACGCAGACGAGCAGGCAGTTTATGCACAGCACTGCAGTACAAACCAGCAACACACTGAATGACGTAAAGTACGAAATTCGTGGTCAGCTAGCTCGACGCGCCTATGAAATGGAGCGTCAGGGCTACGAGATCCTGTCGTTGAACATCGGCAATCCCGGCCTGTTTGGTTTCCGCACACCTGAAACCATGCGCCTGGCTATGATTGAGAATCTCGGTGGCGCGGAACCCTACAGCCATCAGAAGGGAATATTCCCGGCACGTGAAGCGGTGGTGATGCAGCAACAGGATCGCGGTGTCCATGATGTTACTGCAGACGAAGTGTTCATTGGCAACGGCGTTAGTGAATTGATTGATTTGTCACTGAGAGCCTTGCTGAATGTCGGCGACGAGGTCCTGGTGCCGAGCCCGGATTATCCGTTGTGGTCGGCCGCAGTCACTTTGAACGGTGGCGTGGCAAAACACTATCCCTGTCCACCCGACCAGGCATTCATGCCGGACGTAGCCGCGATTGAATCGATGTTGACTCCGCGAACCAGGGCCATCGTTGTTATCAATCCAAATAACCCCAGTGGGGCTGTTTACGATCGCGAAACGCTTGCGCAAATTGTCGCGCTGGCCGAGCAGCATGATCTGGTCGTTCTTTCTGACGAAATCTACGATCAGATGACCTACGACGGAGCAGAATTTTTTCCGCTTGCGACGATGGTTAAGAATACCGTTTGTCTTACGTTTTCAGGCCTGTCAAAGGTATACCGGGCTTGTGGCTATCGCGTTGGCTGGTGTGTCTTTAGCGGGGAAATCGACAGGGCGGAGTCATACAAGAACGGAATGGAGTTATTAGCATCGCTCAGACTCTGCAGCAATGTACCTGGCCAGTGGGCGGTGCAGACTGCACTAGGCGGCTTTCAAAGCATTAATGACCTCGTTGTTCCGGGCGGGCGTCTGTACCAGTCGCGCCAGGCAGTTATTGACGCGGTCGGCGAGAGCCGGTACCTGAGTGTCGAACGGCCAATGGGTGCTATGTACGCATTCGTCAGGCTCGATGAATCAATTTCCACAAAAATCGACGACAAAGCATTTGCGCTCGAGTTGCTCGAAAGTAAACACGTTCTTGTGGCGCCGGGCAGCAGCTTCAATACGCCATACAAAGATCACTTTCGTATCACGACATTGCCGGATCCGGATGTTATTTTTGACGTGTTCTCGCGCATAGAGTCACTTCTGGAACAGCACGCCTGATCTCATGTATGCATGGCTGCAGGATGCAATTGACAAAGATGCAGAAATTGTCACGGCCAGCCGCAGACTGGCGCGAGAACTATCCGCCTGTTTCAGTCAGAGCCAGATCGCGGCCGGCAAATCAGCCTGGTTAACGCCGTCAATTAGCGCGTGGCCTGACTGGCTCGCGTCTAAACTCGACAACGCCAGGAGTCCCTCGGCCGTTGCTACGCGGATTGACGCGTTTTCCAGCTCTGTCGCCTGGGAACGGTGCCTGAAAAGGCAGGTTCCTGACAGCGTGCTGAATGTTGCCGGCATAGCCAGGCAAAGTTTCCCGGCGTTGCAACTTGTAGCGGACTGGTCGGTACCGCGGGAGGCGCTTCTGACCAGCGCGATGAGCGAGGACGAGCGACAATTTGCGCGGGCAGCGGCTGACTACTGGCAAACCCTGGATGCTGCCGGCTGGATTGACCGATCCGCAATGTCAAAGCTGGCTACGACTTTAATCCGCGAGCAAGCAGTCACGATTCCCGCGGCCATGGTCCTGGTCGGTTTCGACCGTTTGATTCCGTCGGTGAGCGAACTAATCACGACCATCGAGGCCGCCGGTTGTGATCTGACGATCGCCTCGTCGCCGGCCATCGACGCCGAACCTCTGATAGCGGAGTTTGAAGATTTCGACGCGGAGATGCGTTCAGCCGGCGCCTGGGCCCGCGACTGGCTCGCAAACGATCCGCAGGCGAAACTGGCAATCGTCAATCCGGCCCTGGACAACAGTGCCGAAAAGACGCGCCGGATGATTCTCGAAGGACTGGCGCCCGGTTGGCAGAATGCCGACAAAGGCTACCGGGACAGCGTCAACGTGTCTTTTGGCCGGCCGTTGTCGGCATTCCCTGCAATTCAGGTTGTAGTACTGATTTTGAAATGGCTTACGTCCGGGCTGACAAGTCGAGAAATCAGTGTTTTGCTACGCAGCAAGTGTATTTGCGGCAATGACGTCGCCGGTCGTAGTCGACTTGAGTTTGCATTGAGAAGCTTTCCTGATCGCCAATGGAAAGTAAGCGAGTTCCGTGACGCACTACGAGGGCGAATTCGATCTGCTGATGTTGATCAATTTTTTACTGCCCTCGACAAAATGCATGACCTGGCGGAGGAGGGAGCATCGCGCAAAGGTCCCTCTGACTGGGCGGGTCGTATAGACAATATGCTGAAACAGATTCGCTGGCCCGGAGAGCAGGCGTTGGACAGTGAGGAGTTTCAACTCGTCAATCGTTGGCGAAAACTGCTTAATGAATTTGCCAGAAGCGAGATTGTTGTTGCGGAAATGAACCTTCCGGAAGCGGTGAGCAGGCTGACGGCACTTGCCGGCGACACGTTGTATCAGGCCGAGGCAGCAGCCGGTTCAGTGCAGGTGCTTGGCGCCCTTGAAGTGGCCGGCATGCAATTTGATGGTATCTGGATTAGTGGCATGGATGCAGCGCAGTGGCCGCCGACTGCCGGACCTTCGCCGTTTCTGTCACGCGCGCTGCAAAAAAAACACGGCATGCCCGACGCGACGCCTGCCGATAGTTTGCAGTTTGCCAGGCGAACGCTGGACAGGATGATTGCAAGCGCGTCGCGCTGCGTAGTGAGTTGGGCCCGCTATCGGGATGATGCCGATCTCACGATTAGCCCGTTGCTTGACGGGATGAAAATGGAGACTTACAACGGGCCGGCCGATCCCGGCTGGTTCGCCTGGGGTAGTGTCCAGTCCGAAGCGACAGAGCTGGTATTCGTCGATAAGGTGCCGCCGGTCAGTGTGGGCGAGCGAATTCGAGGGGGCGCATTTACTGTTCAGCGGCAATACCAGGAACCATTTGCGGCGTTCGTCCATGGACGCCTGGGTGTCAGGCACGCGGATGCCATTGAGCCGGGCCTCAGCGCAAGAAGTCGCGGCAACATGATTCATGATGCCTTGCACAATCTGTTGGCCAGCAAGCCGAGCCTGGCCGATATTCGCCAATGGAGTGAGGCGGAACGGCTGCGACGAACCGGTAGCGCCATCGACGCGGCACTTGCAGATTTTGTAGCGTTTGCCGATCCGGTGATCAGGCAGATCTTGTCGCTGGAACGGCAGCGATTGATCAGTTTGCTCGACGAACTTATTGATCTGGAAGTCGATCGTGCTGATTTTCAAGTCAGCGAAGTCGAATCAGAAGTGCTCTATAGCAGGGGGGTCGTAAATCTTGCATTGAGAGTTGACCGGATTGATCAGTTGGTCGACGGCTCACTATTGATTATTGACTACAAGACCGGTGTCGCCAAAAACTTCCTCAACAAAGATGGTGAGCCGCTGGACCTGCAACTGATCGTCTATGCCGATGCGCTGCCACAGCAGACAGGAGGGTTGTCTCTCATCAATATCGATAGCCGGCTGATTAATTACAAGGGCGCTGGCGGCAGTATAAGTTGGGATCCGGATGGTGGTGAGCAATGGAATGAGCGGCTTGCAGCATGGAAGGCCCTGGTACATAAGGCGGTTGATGAGTTTGCGGCTGGTGACGTACGCATAAATCTACAACTTAATTCAGCTCAGGCTCGTCCATTACAAATACTCAGTCGGCAGGAGGAAATTAAACGTGCCGACTGACGCGGAACTTCTTGCAGCCGACATTAGCGCAAGATCCGACGCGCTGGACATACAGCGATCGTTCATCGTGCAGGCTCCGGCGGGATCTGGAAAGACAGAACTGCTGATTCAGCGCTATCTGAAATTGCTAACAGTCGTCGACAGCCCGGAAGAAATTCTGGCGATTACATTCACTCGCAAGGCTGCGCTGGAAATGCGCTTGCGTGTTATCGGTGCGCTACGTCGTGCGCGTGACGAAGTAAATACGGACGCCGAGCACGAACAGCGTACGCTTGATATTGCCAACGCTGTACTCGAACGAGATGCCAAACTGGATTGGCAATTGGCGCATTCGCCGGGACGTATGCGCATAGAGACAGTCGATGCATTCAGCGCGGGCATTTCCAGGTCACTACCGCTCAGCTCCGGTATCGGCGGCGCATCAGCGACGCTTGCGGATGCATCGATGTTCGCCTTGTATCGCAGCGCTGCGGCGGCGACCCTCGAATGGCTGACAACCGACGATGCTGCAGGAATTGCAGTCAAACGGTTGCTGTTGCACCTGGATAACAACATCGCGTTGTACATCTCCTATCTGGCCCGAATGCTTGCATCGCGCGAGCAGTGGCTCGCGTTGGTTGGCAGTGGGCTGGTAGACGGCGCAAAAGCCAGTGCGGCGCGTCGCCAGCTTGAAGAAAA
>JBLHLN010000200.1:0-4912 GCA_047620565.1 Woeseiaceae bacterium | reverse complement strand
GAGCCCGAACTGCCAGCAGAAATACTGACGGCGAAAGCTCCGGTCGAAAAAGAGCCGCTGGAAGAGACGGTTAGCGCAGCGCGAGCAGCCGCAGCGCCGGAACGGAGAAGCGAAGCGCGCCAGGAATTTGCGCGAATTGACGCCGATTTGCTCGAAGACCTGCTGAACGCGGCCGGCGAGATAAGCATTTACCATTCGCGTTTAGGTCAGCAGATCAACTCTATTGAATTTCACGTCGAGGAAATGGAGCAGACCGTTGCGCGACTTCGCGAACAACTGCGAAAACTCGAACTGGAAACGGAAGCGCAAATCATGCATGGCCACCAGGACACCCTGGTGGCACAGGACTTCGATCCACTTGAACTGGATCGTTATTCGAACATTCAGCAATTGTCGCGTGCGCTGGCCGAGTCTGCGAATGACCTCGACAGCCTCAAAGACCTGCTGCAGACCCTGACCTCGGAAGCCGAAACTCTGCTGGTGCAGCAGTCGCGCGTTACTGCAGAGTTGCAGGACGGCCTGATGCGAACCCGCATGGTGCCATTCCAGCGGCACGTCCCGAGGCTGACCCGGTTGGTCCGGCAAGCGGCGTCGGAGGCCGGCAAACGAGCTGAGCTCGCGGTCGAAGGCGCCTCCGGCGAACTTGATCGGCAGGTCCTCGACAAAATGTTGCCGCCGTTCGAACACATGATGCGCAACGCTGTGGTTCACGGTATCGAATCTTCCAAGGAACGCCAGGCGGCCGGCAAACCTGCCGGGGGGCGTATAACCATTCGCCTGCATCGTGAAGGCGCAGAGATGATCATCGATGTCGCGGATGATGGCGCCGGGCTCGATGTCGATACCATTCGTGCCAAGGCATTTGAGAAGGGGCTGCTAAAGCCCGATAGCAAAACCTCGGACGAAGAAATTATGCAGCTGATCCTGACTCCGGGATTCAGCACGGCTGACAAAGTGACTCAGAGTGCGGGTCGCGGCGTTGGCATGGATGTAGTGGCCAACGAAATCAAACAACTCGGCGGTTCTCTGCAGATATCGTCTGTGACCGGACAAGGCACAAATTTCACGGTTCGCCTGCCGTTCACGTTGGCGATCACGCAGGCGTTGATCGTTCGTACCGGCGACGAGATTTACGCGTTGCCGTTGCCAACTGTGGAAGGCGTCGCACGAATTGGGCGGGCAGAACTCGAAGCGATGCTGAGTCAAAACGAGCCCAGTTACGAATATGGCGAACAGGTGTATCGCTTCCGTCATCTTGGCATGTATCTCGGCGGCCAATCCGCGAAGCTTCCGGACGATGATTCCTTTGTTCCTGTCATCCTGGTGCGCGCCGGTGAACATTCCGCTGCATTGCTTACTGACGAAATGCTTGCCAGCCAGGAAATTGTGGTCAAGTCCGTAGGCCCACAGCTTTCCAGTGTGCGCGGCATTTCGGGTGCTACCATTCTTGGCGATGGCCGGGTTGTGCTGATTCTCGATATCAGCGCGCTGGTCAAAACCGGCGCGCCGGTTGTTGAGCTGAAAAATGCTGCGCCGACGCCCACTGACGACCGGCCACTGGCAATGGTCGTCGACGATTCAATTACTGTAAGGCGAGTGATGGAGCGATTCCTTGAACGTAACGGGATGCGCGTTGTGACGGCGAGAGATGGGCTGGATGCGATCAGCGTTATGCAGGATTCGAAGCCCGACATCATATTGCTCGATATTGAAATGCCGAATATGGATGGCTACGAATTTGCGACGCATGTGCGCAATGATAATCGCGTGTCTGATGTGCCGATCATAATGATAACGTCACGTACCGGTGACAAGCATCGCGCGCGCGCAATCGAAATCGGCGTCAATGATTATCTTGGCAAGCCCTACCAGGAGTCGCAGTTACTGGAATCCATGCGCAGACTGCTTGAGGAAAAAGGAGTGACGCTGTCGTGAGTGCTGAAGCGGAAGAACTGTACAGCCTGCTGGTGCCGCTGGCCGACGACCGCCTGATTGTGCCGCGCGCCTGCGTTGCCGAAGTGGTGCGCTATACCTCGCCAACCGCGCTGCCGGGCAGCGAAAACTGGCTGCTTGGCAGTATCAACTGGAGTGGGCGTGAGCTACCGGTGGTTTCGTTCGAAGGCACGCTGGGCAAGGAAATACCTGCAACCACCGGCCGAACCAGGGTAGTGGTTTTCTATTCCAGTACGGGAGCGATGAAGGCGGGTCACTTCGGCGTAATTACACAGGGATTCCCACAGCTGGTCAGGGTCAATCGCGAGGTTCTGAAACTGGAAGCCAAAGATGGCTGGCCGGAATCGGCGCCGGTGTTGTGCCAGGTCAAGATGATCAATGAATATCCACTCGTGCCGCACCTGGAAAAACTGGAAGAGTTGATCATTCACGAGACCGCTCAGGCCTGAGCAGGTTATAGCAAATCCCCGAACAGCGACTGTAGTGCGGTTACAGTTGCGATTGCCGCCGTTTCTGTGCGCAGGATTCTAGGGCCAAAGCCGATATTGCGGAATCCTGCTGCAGCTGCCTGTTCATATTCTGCATCGCTAAAGCCGCCCTCCGGTCCGATCAGAATGATAACCGTGGCGCCAGACAATTCGACTGATGACAGCTTTTCGCTGGCGCCCGGCGCCAACAGTAGTCGCGAACCGGGCTTCGCTTGTGTGTCCAGGTTGTCGCCAAACCAATTTTGCAGCGCAACAGGCAAATCGATTTGTGGCAATGAATTTCGGCCGCATTGTTCACAGGCACTGCTGGCAACTTTCTCCCAGTGCTGTCGGCGTTTCTCTGCACGGTCCTTGTCCAGCTTGACAACCGAGAACTGGCTCAGGACAGGCGTAATACGCCGGACACCCATTTCAGTCGTTTTTTGTACGACAAAGTCCATGCGTTCGCCCCGTGATACGCATTGCAGTAAGTGAATGTGTAACGGCGATTCGACGTCGATATCGAGATGTTGTGTGATATTCAGGACGACTTTGGACCTGCCGATTGAAGCGATACTGGCTGCGAATTCGCCGCCTCTGCCATCGAACGCGGTCACGTTGTCGCCCGGCCGCAATCGCAACACTTTGCTGATATAGCGCGCCTGTTCGCCGGTGAGCGAGATTTGCGTATCTGGTTGCAACGAAAGCGGGGCAAATATGCGGGATACGGGCATCCGGTCTGATTCCTTGTCCGGTCTTGTGAATCGAGGCGTTGACATTAATGACTGATAGGATTGACTATGTCAAAGCACCGTTAAAGTCTCCTGGTAAGCGCGAAACTTAATACTCTGGACATTGCATAGCGTGACTTCTGCTGCAGCACAAAAGTACTCGATTAGTCCGGGCGTGGGCCTGATCCGCCCGGCAGTTCAATGTCCTTCGCCTAATCAGGACGACCGACCGGGCGGTGCGGAACCTGAGCTGATTGTTATTCATGGAATTAGCCTGCCGCCCGGAGAATTTGGCGGCGACTACATTGAAGCGCTGTTCACCAATTGCCTTGACTGGAACGCTCACCCTTATTTCTCGGAAATTGAGGGCCTGCAGGTGTCCGCACATCTGCTTTTACGGCGTAATGGAGATCTGCTGCAGTTCGTACCCTTCGGCAGGCGCGCCTGGCATGCGGGTGATTCGCAGTTTCGTGGACGCTCATGCTGCAATGATTTTTCTATCGGCATTGAACTGGAAGGAACAGACGACACGCCCTACAGCGATGAGCAGTACATGAACCTCGTGCCGGTAATCTCGGCAATATGCGAATCTTATCCGCAAATTACGGCGCGCCATATCGCTGGCCACTGTGATATCTCGCCGGGACGAAAAACGGATCCGGGCCCTGCTTTTGACTGGTTGCGATTGTATGATGGCCTGGGCGACGGAAGCACTGCGACAACATGAAACTACTGGCTCTATTAATCGGACTGATCGTAGAACGACTGGCGACTCAGCTTTTCCATTGGCGGCGCTTGCGTTGGCTGGACCGGCTTTTCGATTTCGGTTTTCGCCAGTGCGAGCGATTCGCCAACTGGCCGCCGGTGATACCGGTAGTGCTTCTGGCCATTGTGATGGTGCTCCCGGTTTTCGTGGTGGTACTGAGTCTGGGCGATACCTTGTTCGGTTTCCCCTATTTAATCCTTGCCATTATCGTGCTGTTTTTCTCGCTGGGTCCGAAAGATATCGGCGAAGATGTCGACGAATACTGTCGCGCCATCGAAGCGGATGATGAACAGCGCATCAACGCCATGACCAAGGCATTGATAGAAAAAGACGCCCCCGCGGATCCGCTCGAACGCATAAGCGCGGTTGAAGCAGCAGTATGCGTTCAGGCAAACAACCGCTTGTTCGCCGTCATATTCTGGTTTGTATTACTGGGGCCACTCGGCGCGTGGACGTATCGCGTTACGGACCTTGTTCGTCGGCGTGCTGTTTTTAATGCGTCCCGGGATGATGGCAACACCGTGTCGCAGGATACGGTCGAAGGGACGCAATTACTGCATGGTTGGCTTGCCTGGATACCAGCGCGTCTGACCGCGATTGGTTACGCGATGGCCGGCAGTTTTGAGGGGGCGCTGTCTGCCTGGCGAAATCCCCAAGAGAACAGCCCTGCGCATTTGAATGAACAAAACGAATCGCTGCTTGCCCGGGTTGGCATCGGGGCGCTGGGGCTGCACCCGGTGGAAGGCGAGAGCAACTCTGATCGTGGCGTGCGTGGCGCCACTGCAGCGAACGGCCTCGTGTTTCGCCTGCTCTTTATATGGGCCGCAGTAATTGCCGCAATGACGCTGTACGGCTGGTCTGTGTGACACTGAAAAGTCGTTGCCTGACCCTGAATCTCATTGTCGTTTTCTGCATAGTCGCGTGCAGCGATAACAACACGCCGGCAAAACCTGGTTCGCCCGATTCACTTGGCGATGATGCCGTTCTGCGCCTGG
>JBLHLN010000199.1:0-4913 GCA_047620565.1 Woeseiaceae bacterium | reverse complement strand
GCCCTGCGGGACAAAATATGACCTGAGAATCTGTCACACTGGCTTGCCGGTGTTGGCTTGTTGGGTGATTCCCATCTAAATCACTGATAATAAACAATAAAAATTCTCACAGAAAATTCAACGGCAACGCATCCAAAAGCACAGTCATACGCATCTGATTGGTGAAGAGCAGATTTACTGCACAATCAACTTATTGGAGTAAGACAATGCAAGAAGAATGGATACCGATCATTATGTTCCTGGTGCTCGGATTTACCTTTGTGATCTGGTTCTATCTGAAGTTCAGAGCAAAGGTCGAAGCTCAGCAGACCATCCGCCTGGCGCTTGAAAAGGGTACCGAACTAAGCCCGGAATTCATCAAGCAGATTGGCGAGCCCGAGCCACCCAAAGACCGTGATTTGCGGCGTGGCATGATCTGGGTCGCGCTGGGTCTTGGCATGGTCCTGCTTGCGGTGGGTATCAACGAGCAGGATGCAATGGGTCCATTAATGGGCAGCGCAGCATTTCCGACACTGATTGGTGTCGCATACCTCATCATGTGGCGCTATGGGGCGCGTAAGTAATAATTTCCGTCGATGGAAAATCAGGCGCACCCGGAGTTGTCGATCGTGAACTGGTTGCACAAGTGGTGGCGCAGCAGGACCCGAAGGCTTTCGGTGAACTTGTGCGCCGCCACCAGTCCCAGGTCAGGAATTTCCTGCGCAAGCTTAGCCGCGACACGGCGCTTGCTGATGATCTTTCGCAGGACGCATTCCTGCACGCCTGGGACAAGCTGCATACCTACAGCGGAAAAGGCACATTTATTGGCTGGTTGCTGAAAGTTGCTTATACGACTTTCCTGCAATCAAAGAGAAAATCGAATCGCTATGCGGAAATACTTGAAGAAGTTGGCCACACGACAGGATCCACAGACGGTGGACCGGTGCAGCAATCAGACGAAGTGTCTGATTTGGACAAGTTCCTGGCTGTGTTAACAGAAGACGAGCGCGCGGTAATGGTTTTGTCGTATGCTTGTGGACTGTCGCACAGGGAAATTGGCGACGCCGCGGATATGCCGGTTGGCACAGTAAAATCGATTATTTTTCGCGGCAAGGAAAAAATCAGGGAAAGTTTTGATATCGAAGATAATAAATATGGCTGAAAGACTACAGGACGAAGCTGACAAGATGCTTGAGTCTCTGTTCAGGTCAGAACCTGTTCGGGATGACGGATTCTCGGTCAATGTGGTGAAGCGGGTCCGCCGGAAGATGTGGATTCAGCGTTTGTCGATGCCGGTAGCTATTGCGATTGGGGCGGCAATTGCCGCCAAACCACTGGTACAACTTGCCACTGCAATTCCCAATATAGTGACGTCAGTTCCGAAGAGCGTGGGCAGCGTTGCCAGCATCGAGGGAATTTCATTAGCCAGTCTGCCACAGACATCAACTATTATTCTGGGCCTGGTGTTGCTTGGCGCGATCATGATGGTCAGCCAGGTATTGGAAGAAAATTAACACCTTCATTTCCGCCAAATTCCTGTAGTAAATCCCTATAACAATCTCGTTTTCATTTCCAGCGGGCGCGTCATTGTCACGGCTGCGAGCGTCGTATACATTGACGTGATGAATCTTCGCGAACGAGTAGAAGAGCTTTTGCCGAACTGGGAACGCTGGTACCCCAGCCTTTTCGATGCTGCCAGTGATTTGGGCATTATCAAGGCTGAAGTCTGCGATCCAAATTCGCTTCTGCTAACCCGTCGCCATTCAAAGGTTCGCCAACGCGCCGAGGATGCCCACCGCGAGAAATGGGGCGGTCAGGCACAGGAATAATAATAAGGACGAGCGATGTCATTTGATTTGAATACAATTCGGGCGCAGTTTCCTGCGCTGGTAATTTGCGATGGCGATGTGCCACGCATTTACTTCGATAATCCGGCCGGTACGCAGGTGTCGCAATTGGTTGTCGATCGTATGAGCAATTGTTTGTTGGAAGCCAACGCAAATGTGGGTGGCTTTTTTCGTACATCGCAAAATGTCGATGCATTAATCGAAGATGCGCATGATGCGATGTCCAGCCTGATCAACGCCAGCTCGCGTGACGAAATAATTTTCGGTCAGAACATGACGACCATCACTTTGCATATGTCACGCTCGATTGGCCGGCTCCTGAGTGCAGGTGATGAAATCATTCTTTCACGCATGGACCACGACGCCAACATCGGGCCGTGGCTTTTGCTGGCGGAAGATCTGGGGCTGCAAGTTAAATGGATGCCATTCAATACCGACACGTTCGAATTCGAGCTCGACAAACTTGACGACATTATTTCTGAAAAGACCAGACTCATTTGCGTCGGCGCGGCGAGTAATCTGACAGGCACAATCAACGACATCAAAACGATTTGTGCCAAAGCCCGCGATGCGGGCGTGATGACTTACATCGATGCAGTTCAGTCGGTGCCGCACCTTTCTACTGATGTGCAGGATCTCGGCTGTGATTTTCTCGTTTGTTCCGCGTACAAATTTTTCGGACCACACCAGGGCATCTTGTGGGGCCGGTCGGAGTTACTGGAACAACTTCATCCTTATAAAGTGCGTCCAGCTGAGGAAACAGGACCGGGTAAATTTGAAACCGGCACGCAGTCTCATGAGGGCATGGCTGGAACGGCGGCGGCAGTCGACTATTTTGCCTGGATTGGCGAGACGATGGCGCAGGATTTCCACGCCAGCAACAGTCAATATAGTGGCCGCGGAATGCTGGTACATGCTGCGATGGATTACCTGTTTGCATACGAAACCGGACTGGCAAAGCACCTGATACAGGGGTTGCAGCAATTGCCGGGTGTTCGCGTGCAGGGCATAACTGCCAGCGATGCGCTGGACAGGCGCGTGCCTACGGTGTCATTTACGGCTGATAGCGTCAGTCCGGACTCGATTGCGGAGTCGCTGGCCGCGAAGAACATCTTTGTCTGGAGCGGTCACATGTACGCTGTAGAGGCCGCAAAGGCGCTGGGCATTTACGATACCGGTAGCGCTGTCCGCGTAGGGCCGGTTCACTACAACTCGACAGCAGAAATTGATCAGCTTCTGGCCGCTCTTGACCAGATATTGCCGAGCGCGAACGCTGCCTGAGTCATACGGTCGTCGGAATTAGTCCGACCCGCTTCATTATTTCCGGATGCGCTCCATCGCTGGATTACCTGCCTATACTTGTGCATATGAGGTGCCGATCCCGGCAGCTGACGACAATCCACAACAATAAACAATAACTAAGGAACAGGGTTAATGAAGAAAATTCTATTGAGTGTTATTACGGTGGTCGTATTAGCGACTTCCGGCATGCAGGTATCATTTGCGCAGGACGGCGGTCCGCCGCAGTTCAGGCCCGTTGAATTGTGGGCCTGCCAATACAAGGACGGCAAAGATAAGGGCGATATGGACAAAGTCTATGAGGGCATCGTCGAATCCACCAGTGACGCAGCCTATGCCGCCTGGCATTTGAGCCCCTATTTTGTCGGCAATCTGCAGCAGCAATTCGACTTCATATACCTGGGCGCCTGGGCGGATGGCACGACCTTTGGTGGTGATTTGGCGAGCTACATGGCCGACTCTGCTGACGTTGCTTCGGAGTGGGATGAAACCGTCGATTGCGCTTCGCTGATGTTTGCCAGCAACACGATTCAGCCTAATCCTGGTGCCGGTGATGGAAACGGAGAATTTGTGCTCACGGTGTCAGACTGCGATGTTGCACACGGTCGCACGGCCGCGCAGGCACTCGGTGCAATTCGCCGCTTCAATGACTATCGGGTTGCTAACGGCATGACCATCGGCACATTCGCATGGTTCCCGGTCTTTGGCGGTGGTGATGCTGATTTTAGTTTCAAGCTGGCTCAAGCCTATTCCGGAGCACAAGCGCTCGGCGACGGCTTCCAGTGGTCCGTGGACAATCAGGCGTACAACGTCGAAGGGGACATGACGGATGGGCTCGTGAGTTGCGATGAGTCCAGGGTTTATTTCGGATCTACAATCATGGATAACCTGAACTAGATACAGACTGTAGCTACACTCTGAGGCGGCGAGCATTGCTCGCCGCCTTTTTTGTGGCCGCGATACCCGCAAATAAGCTGTGGAGTCATGCGTCTCTACTATACTGAATTGTATTGGTTGAGAGATTGTCAGCCGACAGTGGTTTTCTGACATTCCAAAAGGAAATAAAATGAAAAAAATACTATTGCTAGCTTTCTTCACAGGAACGACGTTCCTGATCGGAACTGCGCCGGTCAGCGCACAGGATGGTCCGGTAGTTATTCCGGTGGAGATGTTTACCTGCACTTTCAACGACGGCAAGGACGCAGATGATCTTGACGATGTGGTCGACAAATGGAATGCGTGGGCGGATGAACAGGGAGTCGATGACTATGCCGCATGGACACTGACGCCCTACTATTATGGTCCAGGCGCAAATGCCGGCTTTGACGTGATCTGGATGGGCGCTGCCAAGAATGGGGTAGCGCTGGGTACAAGACAGGATCAATTCATGGCAGAGGATGCCGGGCTCAATGAGGATTTCAATGAAGTTATCTCCTGTGGTTCTCACGTCAACTATGCGTCGATTAACCACAAGGCGCCACCACAGGGTGCAACGCCTGCAAACTCGATAATTACGTTTTCGGATTGCTCATTTAAAGAAGGCGCGACCGGTGCGGCGGTTGACGCTGCCACGGCGGAATGGTCGCAGTACATGACGGACCAGGGATCTTCGACTGGCATCTTCCACTGGTACCCGGCCTATGGCGGCGGCGGTGGAGATTTCGATTTTAAATGGCTTGAGGCCCACGAAAGCCTGGCTGCACTCGGCGCTGACTTTGACAATTACGGCAACGGTGGCGGCTACGTGAAAGACGGTCAATTGTTCGATCACCTGCTGGATTGTGATCC
>JBLHLN010000198.1:0-4913 GCA_047620565.1 Woeseiaceae bacterium | reverse complement strand
AGCTGCGAATAGGCGCCGCTGCCCGCGCGCGGTGTTACTCGCTTAAATGCCTCATTAACAGTGCATTTTCCTCGAGATCCAGAAATGTATCCCACTCAAGGAAGATGCCGGTCGGATCGTAACCGACAAACACCCGTACAAGACCGCCCTCGTCCAATACTTCCGGCGTTCTGAGTTCAAAACCCGGCCAGCTTGTCGCGCGTTCAAACCAGGCATCTACATCCGTGGTCAGGAAAGAAAAAGTCACGCCGTTTTCTGTTGTCGGTTTGTGCAACTCATCTCCACCATGAACCAGTGACAGAAAGCCACTGCCAGCCAACTGATACAGAGGCTGCCCATCCAGTTGTCCAACAGGCTGCAGCGCAAAAAGACTCTCGTAGAATCCGACTACATCAGCTCCCTCGTCGAAATAGGCAGAGAAAACAGTCGCCCTGATGCTCAGATTCAAATTCAGGCTTGCGGCAGCGACAGAAATCACCGGTATCAGCGGCGCGAACGCATCGGTATAGCTGTCGTGATTGGGGTGCGGATTGTAACGGATGAATTTCAGGAAATATCCTTCCGGATCGACCGCCACGAAGCTGTTTGCCTGCACCTGGTTTGATGAGTCGATTTCGCTGTGTAGTGGCACGTTATTCATGCCCAGGTACTCGTACCACGGCGTCAACGTGTCCGTGACGATATTGAGCGTGACAGTTTTTGCTTCTTCGACTGAGTGCATGCCCTCATCGGCCTGAACCAGGGTGAGGTAGGACGTATCCGCAAGCCGCAGAATTTTCGCGAAGCCGTAATCAACGACGGTTTCCAGTCCGAGCGTCTTGCTGTAGAAATCCCACGCAGCCTCTACATCTGCATAGTAGT
The DNA here is from genome assembly GCA_047620565.1 of Woeseiaceae bacterium. GTDB lineage: Bacteria > Pseudomonadota > Gammaproteobacteria > Steroidobacterales > Woeseiaceae > SZUA-117. The sequence continues at coordinate 4,052 of JBLHLN010000198.1, read as the reverse complement.
AAAACGCGTTGGTAGCAATGACATCGGCTGGCAATGAAGTCGTCGGTGTTGGCTTCTGAGTTTGGGAAACCGCTACAGCATTGATGGATTCTCCTTTGCCGCAAGCCGCAAGGACTAGCGCAAGCACGAGCGGTACAATTTTTGTTCTTCGCTCTCTTGAATACATAAGACTCATATCAACTCAATGGACAAGCAGCGAACTCCGGTACAACTTCTGCGCGCGTCGAGAATTCGACCAGGCCCGGAAACTTTTCTGCCAACACCATCTGCGGTACGACGTGCTGGACGAATCTCCACGCGATCGCAACGGAAATATCCGCCTGGCTGATATCGTCGCCAAAAAACCAGGAGCTGCCGTCACCCACCGATTGCTCCATCACAATGGTCGCAGCCGTGAGCTGTTGTTCAAGCCTTTCGATCCACCGCATCTGTTGCAATTCTTCCGGCCTTAATTTGGTTTCGTAAATCAGTTGTGCAACTTTTTCCATCGCGACGAGCGCGGTGCCAATGAATCCGAGTGCAGCAATTCTGTCGTTGCTGTCGTCCGGCATCAGCGTCTTTCCGGATATGGTTTCCAGGTGATCGATGATCAGCGTCGATTCGACCAGCAACTGGCCATCCTCACATATCAACGTCGGAACCTTGACCAGCGGATTGATTTTCCGAAATTCGTCGTAGTTTCGGAAAATCGAGAGCTCCTTGTGTTCGAATGGGACGCCGAGAAACTTCGCCGATACGCCGACACGCCGCACAAACGGTGAATCCATATAGCCGATCAGTTCGATCATGAGTACTCCAGTTGACTCGCGTCATATTCAGGGAAAAAAACTGCCGGGCTCGGCGAAATTCCAAACCAGTAATCCTGCTCGCTTTTAGTGACCACGCCGGGGAAATTACGACCACGTCCAAGCATATCGACAACCACCTGCATGTGCAGATGCGGCGGCCAGTTGCCGTTGCCCGGTGGCGACCCTATGGCCGCTATTTGCTCGCCAGCAGCAACGGTCTGACCTGTCTTCACTCGCTCAAGTGTGTCAAGGCTAAGGTGTCCGTACAGCGTGTACATCGAGCCGATGTCGACAATGTCGTGCCTGACAACAACCATTGGCCCATAGTCCAGTTCGCGATCATTGTTTGCCACCAATTCGATGGTGCCCTTCAGCGGCGTGTAAACCGGCGTATCTACATTACAAAAAAGATCAATGCCGAGGTGAATCGTCCTCGCTTCACCATCTTCGTAGAAGTCGTCGTTGCTGTATAACTCGCGAGGCTCTCCATAACGACCAAATGCGAAAGCAGTGCCCGCTTCACGCATGGTTGTGTCGATAACCTCGCCGAGCATATCGACGTCAAGCCCGACTATATCCTGCCCCTGAAGCTGACGTCCGCGACTCAAATCGAGCACGATAGCCCGACCATCTGTGCGAATGATGGGTGCAGGAGCAAACTTTGGCGACTGCAGGTAAGAAATAATAGAGAGCCTGGAATTCACAAATGCGGCCGCTATCAATCAGGCCGCAGCACACGACCATGCAGCTCCCTGGTCTGAATGCCGAACTGGCGCGCAATTTTTCCATTGACAATGACGATGTCGAATCCTTCAGCGAATTGCAGGGGTTCAGGGTAGGTGGCGGTCGCCCGGACCGAGGCCATATCGAATATCAGCAGGTCGGCCATCATGCCTTCGCGAATAGCACCGCGATCCAGGATGCCCAGTACACTGGCCGGAAACGCCGTCATCTTGCTGATCGCTTCAACCGGCGACAGCATGTTTTCGTCGAGCACATATCTTTCAATTATTTTCGCGAACGTGCCGTGACCACGCGGATGAAAACCGGTCGGACTACCGTCGGAACAAACACCGATACTTGAATCCTGCAACAGTCGCGACTGAAGCTCATCATTCATGACGAAATACGCACCGGCCGCCCCCTGCGGACCGATAACATCGATCAGGACATCCTCAAACGGCATCTCCAATTCGTGCGCAAGATCAGCCAGCGTTTTTCCGGTGTACGGATCGGTACCCAACAAGGTTGATTCAGGGCCATTGCGGCGATTGACCCGGTTGCGGAGAAACTCCGCCAGCTCGTCGCGACGCTCGACTTTCGCGATCTCGAATTGCTCTGTCGTTTTCGCCCACACGGGAAACACTATATCGATGCCTGTGTAGCTGGCTGTGTAGGGATAGATGTCAGCAGTAATGCTTATGCCCGCATCCCGCGCCGCAGCAAGAATATCCAGTATCTCTTCCGCCCTTGCAGCGCCTTTGCCATATACCGACTTGAGATGTGAAATGTGCACACGCGCGTCTTCGCCCTGCTCCAGCAACTCAGCGATCGAGCTTTCCAGTTGCTCATCGTCTTCATTGCGCATGTGGCTCATTATCATGCGATCATTTTCGCCAACCACTTTTGCCAGCGCACGTAATTCTTCAGTTGTGGCATTTAGTCCAGGGTTGTACTCAAGGCCGGAACTCAGTCCGAACGTGTACTTGAGCGTATCGTCGAGCAACGTCAGCATGCGTGCAGTTTGTTCCGGCTCCGGTGCAGCGGACATGCCGATGCCGGACTGATCCCGCAGGGTTCCGTGACCGACAAACATCGCCAGATTGGTGCCAATTCCCTGGTTTGAAACGTCTTCCAGCCAGCCTGAAAGCGGCACCACGTCCGGGCTGGAACCGTCCTGGCCAAGAACAATCGTGGTAACGCCCATCGCCAGGAAATTCTCCAGTTGCGGCGTTTCCAGCGGATTGCCATGCGCATGCAGATCAATGAAACCCGGCGTAACGGCCTTGTCGTAGGCATCAATCCGGCTTATCACACGATTGGCGAGGTCTTCTTCGGAAAGGCTGGTTTCGCCAACGAAAACAATCCTGTCAGCAACAATGGCTATGTTTGCCCGGACCGGCGGATTGCCGTAACCGTCAAATACAGACCCGTTTTCGATAAACAGGTCGATCTTGTCGAACTGCGGCAGGAATACCGTCTCCTCCTCTTCTACTGCCTGCTCACAGGCCGCGAACAACAGCAGCGTTGCAGCAAGGGTCAGCAGTGTTGCTTGTCTAATCTGCATCAGCAACGAGGTCACTGCGATAACGCGCAAACCAGGCAAGTATGTTGTCGACCTTGGCGACCAGTCGCGACGGCTTGCCAGCAATGCCGTGCGATGATCCCGGAACGCGAACCATGACGACTTCGACGCCCTTCAATGTCAGTGCCTGGTACAGCTGCTCGGTTTCTGATATCGGCGTGCGGTAATCCTCTTCACCGGTTATTAACATCGTCGGCGTTGTCATATTGCCGACCAGTGAAAGGGGTGAACGTTTCCAGTAGTGCTCGAATTCTTCCCAGGGCATGCCGGGAAACTGAAAATTGATCTGACCGATATATGAGTCAGCGGTTAGTGTCTTGCTGATCCAGTTAACGACGGGTTTTGCCACCGCCGCGGCACTAAAACGATCTGTGAGACCGATGGCATATGCACTCGCAATACCGCCTGCCGACCCGCCAGTAATGAAAAGATTGTCTGCGTCGGCGATGCCGCGATCGATCATCGCGTCAACTCCGGACATATGATCGGCGAAGTCATATTCGCTCGAATAGTTGTAATGCAGGAGCATCGCGAAATCTTCGCCATACGACGTGCTACCGCGATGATTGTCGTAAAAGACGACATATCCGGCTGCCGCCATCAACTGCATTTCTGCAGAAAAGTACGGGCCGTACGCGAGGTGCGGGCCACCATGAATTTCCAGAATTAGCGGGTATTTTTTTGTCGGATCGAAGTCCGGCGGCGTAATGTACCAGCCCTGAATTTCCTGACCATCATAAGAAGACTCGTAAATTATTTCACTGACGGTGCCAAGCGAACGATTGTTCAGCAGATCGTCATTGAGTGACGTCAAAACACGCTCGCCACGTCTGTCCAAAATGGAAATCTCAGCCGGCCGGTATTGAGTTCCACTGGTAAACGCCAGTGCCCCGTCTTCCGTCACTGTATAGGAGCCACTCAGGTACGGCCGACCGAGTGACGCGCTGCCGAGTCCGCTT
>JBLHLN010000197.1:0-4929 GCA_047620565.1 Woeseiaceae bacterium | reverse complement strand
GGCCGCTCCATTTGTGTTCCTGCAATCCCTGCAACAACAATTAAGCCAGGAAGAAATCGCCTGGATTGCCGAGAACCCGGTCATCCGGGTACACAATGAGACAGACTGGGCACCGTATAACTTTAACGTCGATGGTGAGCCAAGCGGATTTTCAATCGACTATATGCGGCTGCTGGCCGAACAGGCTGGGCTGGAAATCGAATTCGTCAGTGGGCCGAGCTGGAGTGAATTTCTCGACCTGATGCGCAGCGGCGACCTCGATGTCATGCTGAATATCGTCAACACGCCGAACCGTCGCGAATTTCTGTTATTCACAGACCCCTACGCCATTACGTCGCCTCTTCTCGCCGTCCAGGAACAGGTAACCGGCCTGGCTTCGCTCAACGATCTTGCCGGCCGCACTGTGTGCCTGCCCCAAGGATCATCGACCGAAGAATTCCTGCAACAAAACTACCCGGAAATTGATCTTCTTGCTTTGAGCGATGCCACTGCTTGCCTGCATGCGGTGGCCGACGGGCGGGCGTTTGCATCAATTGAGGGGTATTCCATCATTAATTACCTCCTCGAATCAAGCAGGTTGCCAGGCCTAAAAAGCGTCAATATCACTGTAGATCCGGACATGGCATCAGTCATGAGCATTGCGACGAATATCGATCAACCTGTCCTTAGAGACATATTGCAGAAAGCGATGGACGCCATCGATGAGAGTGAGTTGGCAACGCTGCGGAGCACATGGCTCGGGCAACCGCCGGCGCCGACTGTTACCGAAGCACAGATAGCGCTAACGCAAGCAGAAAATGACTGGCTTGCAGAGCATCCCGTGATTCGCATGGGCGTCTTTCCAACAGGCGCCACCTTTGATTTTCTGGACAAAGAAGGCAGGCATCGCGGCTTCACAGCGGACATGCTGGCACTGGCACTGCCCAGGGCCGGGATCAACGTGGAATTGGTCCCCGATCTGACGTGGGCCCAAGTGGTCGAAGGCGTTCGAAATCGTACAGTCGACATGGCGTCTCTTTGTTCACGCACACCGGAACGCGAGACTTTCATGGTTTTCACGGATCCGATTGCGGCGGTCTACCAGGTTGCCGCCGTCCGGCAGTATGATGCGCCTCTCGCCAGCCTTGACGACATTGGCAATCGTTCGGTCGGGGTTCAGGAAGGACAGTCGATCATCGAGATAGTCCGGTCTACGCATCCGGATTTGCCGCTGGGGTTATTCAACAATGCCGGCGAGGGGCTCTATGCAGTTTCGTCCGGTGAACTGGATATTTTCCTGGGTTCACTTGGCGTACTTTCGAACACGATCAGGCAGGACAGCCTGCTCAACCTTACGGTTCGCCGCATCGCCGAATTCCCGCCTGACCCGCAACAGACCTGTATCCGTTCCGACTGGCCAGAACTCGCCTCAATTCTCACCAAGGCATATCAGACGATTACCCCGGGCGAGCGACGTGAGATCGAGTCGCGGTGGCTTCCAATATCCTTCGATACAACCGCCGATGAGGATCGTACACTCGCGCAAACCATTGCTTGGTTAGTCGGGATTACCCTGGGAATTTTCCTTGTGCTGTTCATGCTAAATCGCATGATCAAGCGATTTACAAAGGATGACAGTGTCGGCTTACAAACCGGTACGCTACGCTTTCGAATTCTCATGATCACATCCCTGAGTATTTTTGTTGCCGTAATTGCCGTTCTCGGTTGGTTTGCGACGGAACGAATCAAGGGGAAAATTCTGCAGGACATGCGTAACAACCTGGAGAATGTACTCATAACCACGACGGAACGGCTCGATATGTGGGTCGATCAGCAAAAGACACTGCTCACCCAATTGGCCAGAAATCCCGATCTGTTTATCGAGACTGAGCGTCTGCTGAATATTGATGCGAATAGCGAAGCACTTCTGCAATCTGAAGAACTGGCAGTAACTCGCATGTTGCTGGAGCAATTCACCGATCAGCTGGGTCTTGGCTTCTTTATCATCAACCAAGATGGGATCAGTATGGCCTCCGGCAGGGACAGTAATGTTGGCACGCGCAATCTGATCGCCGAACAGAGACCCGATTTGCTGGCTCGCATATTTGCTGGCGAGGCCGTGTTCGTGCCGCCGATTTACTCAGATGTTGCTATCGGCGACACAGATGTCGCACGCTCAATAAGTCTTTTCATTGCTGTTCCGATTCAGCGTAATGACGGTGAAGTGATAGCGGCGCTAACGATGCGTCTCGATCCCACACAGGATTTTTCTCGCGTAATGCAATTCTCCAGGGTCGGCGCGAGTGGAGAAAGTTACGCCTTCGATCAAACCGGCACTTTGCTTTCCGCAAGCCGCTTCGACAGCGATTTGCGCAAGATCGAACTACTCGACGAAGGCGAAGCAAGCATCATGAATATCCAGATTCGCGACCCGGGCGGCAATATGACCGAAGGCTTTCGTTCCGACAGCCCCCGGGACGAACACCCGCTAACGCTAATGGCAGAAAGTGCTATTTCTGCCGGCATCAATACACAAAATGAACGCTCTCCCGCACAAAGTAATCTGCAGGGATACCGCGATTATCGCGGCGTGCCGGTTTTCGGTGCGTGGTTGTGGGATGGCACTGTCGGCATTGGATTGGCCAGCGAAATCGATGTTACCGAGGCCTTGTCGACGCTAACCGTGGTACGAGTCACGGCGATGGGCGTGTTGGGCATCAGTTTGTTCCTGTCACTTGGCGGCACACTTTTCATCCTGGTTACGGGCGAACGTACCAACCGGGCACTTACAAAAGCCAGGGATGAGTTGGAAGACCGTGTCGAAGAGCGAACCAAAGACCTGAAAAAAGCGACCAAACAAACGAAACTGATTCTGGAGAATGCCACTGACGGGATTTTGACAATAGATGACAACCAGATTGTGGTGGGATTCAATCCGGCGTGCGAGGAACTCTGGGGCTATAGCGCAGAAAAAGTGCTGGGTCAGCCGATTACTATATTGATCCCGGAATATGCACGCAAAGATCACCTGCAGAACGTGCACAAATTTCGCGATGCGGAAGCCGAAGGTGTCCACATGGAAAGCCGCGGCTTGAAATTATTTGGCCTGAAGCGGGACGGCAATATTTTTCCGGCAGAGGTCGGCATCTCCAAGAGCGAAATCGACGGCGAAATGTTTTATTCCGCATTTATTACAGACATAACAGAACGTGAAAAAGCGGAAGCTGAAATTCTCGAGGCGAAAAAAGTAGCCGACGCGGCAAATCAGGCAAAAGGTGATTTTCTGGCCAACATGAGTCACGAAATTCGCACACCGATGAATGCAATCATGGGCCTGAGTGACCTTTGTTTGCGTACCGAGCTGAGTCCCAAGCAAAACGATTACCTCGGCAAAATTCACGCCTCCGCAGAATCCCTGCTTGGCATTATTAACGACATTCTCGATTTCTCGAAAATCGAGGCCGGCAAGCTGGACATGGAATCCATACCGTTCGAGATCGATCGGGTTCTGGATAACCTGGCGACAGTGGTGACGGTGAAGACGCAGGAGAAGGGCCTCGAATTATTGTTTGCACGGAACCCAAAAGTACCGCCAGTCCTGATTGGCGACGCGTTGCGGCTTGGCCAGGTCATGGTCAACCTGGTCAACAACGCGGTCAAATTTACAGAGTCGGGTGAGATCGTTGTGCAAATAGATGTTGTCGATCTTCACGACGACGACGTAACCCTGCGGTTCGCAGTTCGCGATACCGGCATTGGCATGAACGCGGAACAGCAGGGGCGCCTCTTCAAGTCATTCTCCCAGGCCGATACATCAACGACACGAAAATACGGTGGTACCGGTCTCGGCCTCGCCATATCGAAACAACTCGTTGAGATGATGGGCGGCGAAATACACGTTGAAAGTGAACCGGGTCAAGGCAGCAATTTTGTTTTCACAGCAATTCTAGGCATCGGCGAAGCCTCCGAAGCGCGATCGCACATACCCATTACGGACCTTCGCGGCATGCGGGCGTTGGTTGTGGACGATAACGCCACTTCGAGAGAGATCCTATCCACCTACCTCGAGTCATTCACTTTCGATGTCACGACCGCCGAAAATGCGGAAGTTGCGATCAACATCCTCGAATCGACGCAAGAGTCGCCGGATTTGATCGTAATGGACTGGCTGATGCCCGGCCTGAACGGACTCGAAGCTGCAGAGAAAATTAAGCAGGAACTAAAACTTTCCAAGGACCCTCACATCATCATGGTGTCAGCATTCGCGTCGAGTAGCCTGGCCAAACAATCCGGTGCCAAATACGTCGACAACCTGCTCACCAAACCGGTGAGCCCATCTCATCTGTTCGACGCAGTTATGGAAGCATTTGGGCAACAAGTCGCGTCATCGGGAATGAAACAACTGTCCAGTCGGCAGGCGGAAATGGAAGTATTACGTCCCATTCAAGGTGCGTCCTTGCTGGTTGTCGAGGACAACGAAATCAATCAGCAGGTTGCGCGTGAACTGCTGCAGCAGGCTCTTTTCAATGTCGACATAGCCAACCACGGCCAGGAGGCGATCGAAATGATCGGGAAAGGTCAATATGACTGCATCCTGATGGATGTTCAGATGCCGGTCATGGACGGTTTCACTGCAACTCGCGAACTACGGAAAAACGAGAAATACAAAACGCTACCGATCCTGGCAATGACCGCGAACGCTACACACGAGGACCAAAAACGTTGTAAAGAAGCTGGCATGGACGATCATATTGCCAAGCCAATCATTCCCAAGGTTCTCTTCGAGACACTGCTCAAGTGGGTGCCACACAAGGAACGTGAGCTACCGGACGCACCGGATGATGAGTTCGCCGATACAAGCGCGGCTGAGTTACCTGATTTACAGGGTGTCGACACCGACGCCGGGTTAGCGAGAGTCGGCGGCAACATTCGCTCGTATCTGAAATTGCT
>JBLHLN010000196.1:0-4990 GCA_047620565.1 Woeseiaceae bacterium | reverse complement strand
AAGGAGGCATTGTGAGCATGACATTGCCACTGGCTCGCGAATTCGCTCGCATTGGTGTGCGCGTGAATACGATCGCCCCGGGCATCTTCATGACGCCGATGGTTGCCGGCATGACGGAAGAATTACAGGCGTCTCTCGGCGCGCAAGTACCATTTCCGCCGCGCCTCGGCCGACCGGAAGAGTACGCTGAGATCGTCGCGACCATCTATACAAACACGATGATCAACGGCGAAACCATTCGCCTTGATGGCGCAATCAGGATGCAGCCCAAGTAAAAATCTAAAGGTTGATCGATTAGTCTTCCAGCATCCAGTCGGGAAACAGGAGCGTTCGCGGTTCCTCACCACGGGTGATGATGAACTGCCGCAGTGCCTTCTGGTCGCGCAAGCCCAGCAACTTGACGAATTCTTCCATTTCGTGCTGTGACATCTTGTCCCACCAGTCGTGGTACTCCGTTTTCACTGCATCGATCAGTTTTTCGAATTCAGTTTCCAGCTGCAGCAGTCTTTCCACAAGACGCGCAGCTGCGAGTTCGCCGTCAGTAGCCATTTCAGTCCTCACAAGTGTTCCTGTTTAGGGTGCGAGTACTGTATGAATTGGACGTGCTGACAGCTTGTCAGATTGCCTCAGGTATTGTTCAGAATCCCTCGATCTGTAACTACATGCCGGAGTAATTAGGTCCGCCGCCGCCCTCCGGCACAGTCCAGACAATGTTTTGCTGCGGATCCTTGATGTCACAGGTTTTGCAGTGGACACAATTCTGCGCATTGATCTGGAAACGTGGCTGGCCGTTTTCCTCAACAATTTCATAGACCCCGGCAGGGCAATAGCGCTGCGCCGGCTCATCGAATTCAGGCAGGTTATAGGAAACCGGTAGCGCCTCGTCGATGAGTTTGAGGTGCGACGGCTGATCTTCCTCGTGATTAGTGCTGGAAAGAAAAACAGACGATAAGCGGTCGAAACTTATTACACCGTCCGGCTTTTCATACTCGATTGCTGTCGCATCAGCCGCCTTTAGCAACGAATCATTGTCGGCGTGATTGTTGCGCATCGTGAACGGCAGCCTGCCGCGGAAGATATTCTGATCAACAAAAGTGAACGCCGCGCCAAGGAACGTACCAAACTTGTGCAGCGCCGGCCCGAAATTACGCGCCTTGTGCAATTCATCGTGAACCCAGGAATCGCCAACCGCCTTCTCGTAGCCGCTCAGCTCGGTATATTCCTCGTCATTGGCAACGGCCTGGTAAACGCTTTCCGCTGCCAGCATACCGGTCTTGATGGCATTGTGAGCGCCTTTAATTTTTGCGCCATTAAGGAATCCGGCGTCACAGCCGACCAGCACACCGCCGGGAAAACTGACTTTCGGCAACGACTGCAGACCACCTTTGTTAACGGCGCGAGCGCCATAACTGATGCGCTTTCCGCCCTGCAAATAATGACGAATTTTCGGATGCAGTTTCCAGCGCTGAAATTCATGGAACGGCGATAAATGTGGATTGCGGTAATTCAACGCAATGATAAATCCCAGGAACACCTGGTTGTTTTCAGCGTGATAGAGGAACCCGCCACCTTCAGTGCGGTTGTCCATGGGCCACCCCATCGTGTGTACCACCCGGCCTTCATCATGTTTGGCCGCATCGATTTCCCAGATTTCCTTGAGACCAATGCCATAGTGTTGCGGGTCTGCATTCTCGCGCAGATCGAACTGCTTCATGAGCGCCTCACCCAGGTTGCCGCGGCAACCCTCGGCAAAGATCGTGTATTTGCCGAGCAATTCGTAGCCCGCCTCGAAGCGCGATTTCCTTTCGCCATCTTTGCCGATGCCCATGTCGCTTGTGGCGACACCTTTTACGCGCCCGCTTGCATCGTAAAGTACTTCGGACGCCGCAAAGCCCGGAAAAAGATTGATGCCGGCCGCCTCGGCCTGCTCGCCCAGCCACTGGCACAGGCGACCCAGACTGATGATGTAGTTACCCTTGTTGTGCATGGGCAACGGCAGAAACAACCCGGGAACACGAATCGAACTTGCGGCACCGGTCAAATAGTGAATTACGTCGCCCTTGACTGCAGTGCGTACAGGCGCACCCATGGACTTCCAATCGGGGAACAGTTCGTCAAGTGCCCGTGGCTCGAATACATTGCCCGACAGAATGTGAGCGCCGATTTCGGAGCCCTTTTCAACTACAACCACCGACAATTCACGACCATCGGCTTCGGCGAGCTGAGCCAGACGGCATGCCGCGGATAGACCTGCAGGGCCGCCGCCAACAATAACAACATCAAATTCCATCGATTCCCTATTGCTCATTAGTACTCATGCTTCTTTTTTTCTTGCCAGGAACGCGCACATTCTAGCAGAGCGCCGTCATGACAGAATAATGTTGTACTCTGCCGATTGAGAAGCAGGAGCCCCACTTCCGTCAGTGTCGATCAGGAACGCATACAAAGACGCAATCGCAGCGCACGGTCATGCAGTTGACGACGAACAGTTACGAGTCGTTGAATTATTGGCCGAGCTGGAAGATGCCATCGCGAGCGCCAACTCATTGTCGAACAAATTGCGGCGACTACTGACGGGCTCCAGTGCTTCAGCTGGCGCTGCCGGCATTTATCTCTGGGGCGGCGTTGGTCGCGGCAAAACATTCCTGATGGATCTGTTTTACAGCTCACTCAGCATGAGGAAGAAAAAGCGGATTCACTTTCACCGCATGATGTATGAAATACACGCGCGCCTGAAGAAACTGGAAAACACTGAGGACCCTCTTGATCAGGTCGCCGCGGATATCGCAGCCGAAACCCAGTTGCTTTGTTTCGACGAATTTTTTGTGAGTGACATCGGTGACGCCATGATTCTCAGCAAGCTGCTCGATGGTTTGTTCAGGCGTGGCGTGACGCTGGTTGCGACATCAAACGCAAAACCTGCAGATTTATATCGCAACGGTTTGCAACGCGAACGTTTTCTGCCAGCGATAGCCCTACTGGAGAAATATACCCGGGTCGTCCATTTGGATAGCGGCACCGACTATCGATTACAACTGCTACAGGAAGCAGGCACGTACCTGACGCCAAGGGGTGACGAGGCGACGGCGAAACTGCGTCACTATTTCGATGAAATCGCATCGGGTGACATCATTGAGGATCATGTCCTGCAAATACTCGGACGTGACGTGCAAACGGCACGTTGTGCCAAAGGTGTGGCCTGGTTCGACTTTATGGATATTTGCGACGGCCCGCGGAGCCAGGACGATTACATCGAAATTGGCCGCTGGTACCCGACGGTCATTGTGTCTGACATCCCGGTGCTCAACCGTGAAATGGAAAATTCGGCGCGACGATTTATCGCGCTCGTCGATGAGTTTTATGATCGCCGGGTGAAGCTGATCATTTCTGCCGCAGCGGATGTCGATGAGCTATACACAGGCGAGCGCCTGCGATTCGAGTTTCAGCGCACAACCAGCCGACTGGTTGAAATGCAATCGAACGACTACCTGCATGCTGAGCATCTGGCCTGAATAGCAAGCGTGAGCCGTTGCATCACGAACCTCACGACAACCGCTGTGGTTAAAGTATCTTAGGTTGCTGCACTGCAGTAATATCGAGGCTCAGCACGAAGATTCGAAGAGGCCACCGTAGCTGTGGAAGAAGAGACAAATAAAGAACTGATATTAGAGGACTTTTTACCGTACAAGCTGGCAATTCTGTCGCACACGGTGTCCAGCCTTGTCGCCCATGTCTACGACAAGCGCTTCGGCCTCACCATTCCTGAATGGCGCGTAATCGCGATTGTTGGCCGCTTTCCCGGCCTGTCAGCCGTCGAAGTCGCGGAACGCACAATGATGGACAAGGTTGCCGTCAGCCGTGCCGTAACCAAACTCATCAAAAGCGGTCGAATCGACCGCGAATTTGCCGATGCGGATAGACGCCGCTCAATCCTCAATCTTTCTGATCAGGGCCAGCAGGTGCACGACGAAGTCGCACCCCTTGCGCTGAAAATGGAAGACGATTTGTTGCATGGACTTTCCGCGGACGAGATTCATACGCTCAACGGTGTGATCGAAAGGTTGCTCGCCCGCGCGCGCCTGATCAGCGCGCCCTGAATCCTGAGCCATAAGTTTCAGGCGCCGATCTCGGTGCGAACGCTGATAAGTTCCGGAAAAAACTCCGCGTCCAGAGCCTTTTTGAGAAATGACACACCGGACGAGCCGCCCGAACCTTTTTTGTGCCCAATGATTCGTTCCACCGTTTTCATATGGTGAAAGCGCCAGAATTGAAAATTGTTGCCAATATCCATGAGCGCTTCGCACATCTCGTATTCCGACCAGAAGTCATCCGGATTTTCGTAAATGCTTTTCAGAATTCCGACAACTTCAGATTCTTCTTCCCTGCGCTCGCTGAAATCGCGTTCGACCGAAGATTTCGGAATAGGCAGCCCCCTGCGGTGCAGGTAGCGCAGAAATTCCTCGAACAGGCTTGGCGAGGTCAGCGCTTTCTGCAGTTTTGCGTGCCAGGCTTCCTGATGCTCGTAGAATTTCATGATCGAATTGCTCTTGTTGCCAAGAATAAATTCAATCAGGCGATACTGCGGAGACTGAAATCCTGACGCCGTTGCGAAGACGTCGCGAAACTCTGCATATTCGCTTGGCGTCAATGTATCGAGCACCGTCCACTGGTTATAAGCCTGGTTTTGAATATGCTTGACCCGCGCCAGGTTTTTGACGGCTGGCGACAGCTCGTCCTTACGTATCCAGTCCATTGCCGCATCAACTTCATGGATGATGAGTTTGATCCACAGCTCCGTTATCTGATGCTGAATGATGAACAACATCTCATCGTGATGCGGTGGTTCGCTTAAGGGGTGTTGAGCGTCTAATAATGAGTCCAGTTGCAGGTAAGCCGTGTAGTCACTGTCACGATCAAGATCTGCATGGATCGAGGCTTCAAGCTTTCGTTTTTTCATGATTTTCCGTGCCGCTGACGGCGAGCGCATCTG
>JBLHLN010000195.1:0-4991 GCA_047620565.1 Woeseiaceae bacterium | reverse complement strand
GTATGCAACGCCCGGCATCTGCGAAGACTTAGGTATGCCATCGACATCAGAGCCAAGCGCAATGACCGGTTTGCCGCTGCCCCACGTGGCCCACCATGCGCTTGGAATTCCGGAGACGCCGCGCTCAATCGTAAAACCGTTCTGTTCGAGAATGCCTGTGAGATAGCGTTGCGTTTCGAATTCCTGGAAGCCGAGTTCGGAAAACGAGAACAGGCTGTCAACAATTTCCTGGGTGAGTTTCTGCTTGTCGCCAACACTCTCCGCAGCTTCAGCCTTGAGCCCGGTAAGCACGGGTGGCGGACCCTCTATATCAATGGGTTCATCCTGAGACACTGCCGGTAAGGCAGCCAATAGATAGACAAATGCAACAGACGTGGACAAACGCTTCATAATCTCCCCCTGAAGATAATTTGCGAGTTTTTTATGGTTGGCAGAATCATACCGCAGCCAGCGGCGAATTTTTTGCCGGATCGGCCAAGGAATGGTAGCGCAAGGGCCTATCTGTAACGGCAGTCGCAACCTTCCGGGTAAAGTGACCGCAAATGTACTAACGTTACGCGCAATTTGTTCAGTCCGGAGTCAGACAATGAAGCTGACCGCGTCATTACCCGCTCTTCTCCTTCTTCTACCTCTTCAGGCGAGTGCCCAGCAGTCCGGCGCTCAGGCATTCGGCCTGCATTGCGCGCGATGTCACACAAACGTGGAAATTGAACGTCGCATCCGTACTGACTGGGCGGACCGGAAGGCACGTCATCTTTTCGATCGCGTCCGGCAAACCATGCCTGCGGATAGTTCCGGCACAGTGTCTGAATCTGAGTATTTGCAGATCTTCGCCTATATGCTCGATGTTGCCGGTGTGCAGAGAGCCGGCGGCGAACTGAGCGTGGCTGAGCTGTCTGATATCGTTTTGCAGGTCGGAGAATCCGCAAAAGAGACTGCTGAAGTGCCGTGGCGCAATATCCATGGCGAACTAAACGCAAACCGCTATTCGCCACTCGAACAGATAAACGCCGACAACGCGAGCGATCTTGAAGTGATCTGGCGCTGGAATGCCGGCAACTATGGGCCGTCGCCGGAAGTTCGCAGCACCGCGATGCCGATCATGCACCATGGGCGGCTATACCTGAGTGCCGGCACGACACGCAATGTAATCTCGCTGGACGCAGAGACGGGTCAGACTTTGTGGATGTGGCGGCCGGACGAGGGCGATCGTTTCGAGAACGCTGCCAGGAAAGGTTCGGGACTGGGCGTTGCTTTCTGGGAAGGAGAAGATGGTCGCCGTCGAATTATTACGGTGACGCCGGGATACAACCTGGTGTCACTCAACGCGGCGACCGGACTGCCCGATGCGGAATTTGGCTCGGGCGGCTGGGTTGATTTGACAGAGGGATTGCGGCGAGCCGAGGAACGCGATCTGGACATCGGACTCAATGCGCCGCCGCTGGTTGTCGGCGATGTCATTGTCGTCGGCGCAGCCCACGACGTCGGTGGGCGACCGCCATTAATGCGCAATGTCAAAGGCGACGTACGCGGCTTTGATGCGAAAACGGGTGAACTCCTGTGGACCTTTCAGACGATTCCGGAAAAGGGTGAGCCCGGCTACGAAACCTGGCATGACGGTTCTGCTGAGTACACCGGCAATGCAGGCGTTTGGGCGCCGATGTCGGCGGATCCGGACCTTGGCCTGATTTACCTGCCTGTAGAAGCGCCAACTGGCGACTACTATGGCGGTCCGCGGCACGGTGCCAACCTGTTTGCGAATAGTTTAGTAGCGCTCGATGCCCGCAGCGGCGAAATGCGTTGGCACTTCCAGACGATTCACCATGATATCTGGGACTGGGACAATCCGACGGCACCCATACTTGCCGACATGCCCGACGGGCGAAAACTGGTCGCGCAAGTAACCAAGCAGGGGTTCGTCTATGTGTTTGACAGGCGTACTGGTACGCCAGTATGGCCAATAGAAGAGCGCTCGGTGCCGCAAACGGACGTGCCGGGTGAATGGACATCAGCGACGCAGCCTTTTCCGACCAAGCCGGTGCCGTTCGAGCGCCAGGGTGTATCGGAGGACGATCTAATAAATTACACACCTGAGATCAGGGCAGAGGTTGCCAGGATTATCGCCGCTTACAGGCTCGGACCGTTGTATACGCCGCCGTCAGTGAGTCATGCGAACAACGGCACCAAAGGAACGCTCGTACTGCCGTCCTCGACCGGCGGTGCCAATTTCGAAGGAAGTGGATTCGATCCGGAGAGTGGCTACCTCTTTATTCCGTCTGTTACTGAAATGGATCTGTTCTCACTGACCAGAGACGCCGAATTCTCCGACATCGATTTCATAAGCGCAGACAATTCCGCACCGATGGTTTTCGGTTTACCGCTGATGAAGCCACCCTTCGGCAGAATTACGGCGATTGACCTGTCGAGCGGTGAACACGCCTGGTCGATTGCGAACGGTGACACGCCGAAAGTTTATGCCGACAATCCGGCACTGGACGGCGTCGATCTGCCGCGTACCGGAAAACCGACGCGTGCCGGCATCCTGGTCACGAAGACCCTGCTGTTTGCGGGAGAGGGCTGGGCCAGCGGCGCAGGCATGATCGGTGAGCCGGTCTTTCGCGCACACGATAAGAAGAGCGGCAAAATTATCGCCGAGATCGAATTGCCTGGCACACAGTCGGGTCCACCGAGCACCTACATGATCAATGGCCGGCAATTCATTGTCATGATGGTCGCGAACACGACGTCGGCAGCAGAGCTCGTCGCTTTGGCGTTGCCGCGAAACCGGTAATTTGATTCGCCCGCGGCGCATCGAATACGCCTGGCTTTGATGCTTATAACTCATTGGAATGTCAGGATATTCTCACGGGCTCGATTCTGGCAATTAAGCGACCAAGTGCGTACATTCGGTCAACAATAATAATAAATCAGGGGCAATTTATGCCACGCGTCATTCGCCGATGGTCTTGTACATCTTTGTTTTTGCTGCCTTTTGTCACCGTAAATGCTTAGGAAGCGCCTGCAGACTGTATTTTTTGTGATGAGGCCAGGGCCATTATCGAAGAGTACGGTTTGCGTGAGTCTGATATTCAGATGCGCGATCGCGACGGCTGGGCGCCACCAAAAAAAATTGTGACAGTGTTTCAACCCGGCAGACCGAATCCGTTTCAGCAGCTGATGCCACAAGCTGAATTTATTAACGCCGGATCACCGGAAGCGGCTGCCGAACATATCGCTGACGCCGATGCGTACTTTATCAATGTCGGTCGTGGCGAGACGACGGATAGCGACGCTCTGGTTGCCGCACTGGAATCCGGGAGCATCGCTGGTGCAGGAATTGATGTCGCCTGGCCGGAACCGCTGCCAGACGGCCACGGTTTGTGGACGGCGCCAAACCTTGTGATGTCACCGGGACTCGTAAAAGTAGAACGCACAATGAAGTATGAAATGAACGACTTCGCGAAAGGTGTCGCAATAGAAGTCGACGAATCCGCCAGAGATTTGCGAGCGATGATCGATGCGCTCAGTATGGATACCACCGCGTCATTCCAGAGCAAGCGAGGTACCACACCCTGGTAATTGACAATCCGGTTTCAGTAACTTAAATCAAGCGTGAGAAAGAATATGAACAGAATTCTAAGGATAGCGGTTTTGGGTATGGTTTTTGCGAGTGCCACCGCTGTAGCACAACAGGATTGGGACGCGATCGAAATGATCGTCCATCCCGTTTCCGCAAACGTCAGTTACATTGAGGGTAGTGGCGGCAATATCGGTTTGTTCACCGGGGCGGACGGCGTTTTTCTGATCGACGATCAGTATGCGCCGCTGACTGACAAAATCATCGCTGCCATTCGTACGGTATCTTCAGAGCCGATTCGTTTTCTGGTTAATACGCACATGCATCCCGATCACGTGGGCGGCAATGAAAACTTTGGCAAAATGGGCACATTGATATTTGGTCACGACAACGTTCGCAGTCAGATGGCAATCGCCGGGTATGAGCAGGAACCACCACTGGTTACCTTCAGTGACGATATGTCATTCCATATCAATGGCGAAACAGTGCATGTTTTCAAAACACCAAATGCACATACTAATGGCGACTCGTATATCCATTTCAAAGGGTCAAATGTCATTCATACGGGCGATGTATATCGCACCACCTCATATCCGTACATTGATACCGCAAATGGCGGTAGTTTCCTGGGCACCATCAAGGCCTACGATTTGCTGATTGAAAAGTCGAACGCAGAAACCAGTATTGTTCCTGGACACGGCGTGATTTCGAACGTTGCCGAGGTAAGAGCGGTCCGCGACATGATGCTCGTCATCCGCGATCGCATTGCTTCTGCCATTGCCGATGGAGTGACGCTGGAGCAGGCGCAGGCGGCAGGACTAACGGCCGAATATGATGAGCGTTGGGACAGCGGCCGACGTATTGGTAGTGCTGCTGCATTGATCGGGGCCGCCTACGCAGATATGGCGGAGTAGACGATTCCGTATAATAGCCGTGGGAGCGGCTTTAGCCGCGAATGGTTTTACTATCAGGTATTCGCGGCTCGTCGCTCCTGGACATCCATGTCCTCGCGACATAAGTACATCCTGTACAAAAAGCCGCTCCCACGAAACCGCTCCCACACCCAGCCTTAGTGATCGCTATTCGGCAGCGTAAAAAAAGACAAGGTGGTCATCTTTAGCTTCAAAGCTTAACCTCGATGAGCTGTCTCTCTCTTTGCTACAAGAGACGGATAGCGGCACAATCACAAGTTGCACTCCTGAGCACAAAAACAAAAAAAGGCATCGCAATGATTCTCAGACTTAGCGCGGCATTTCTCATTTTTCTACTTTCGTCAGTCTCATTGGCTGACGCAAGAATCCTGCCGATGCAGGAGCGAGCGGCGGTCATCGACCGCTGGCTGACTCACAGGGTGCAGACCGTCCTCCCCGATCTCATGCGTCGTGAGGGAATCGATATGTGGGTCATTATTTCC
>JBLHLN010000194.1:0-4994 GCA_047620565.1 Woeseiaceae bacterium | reverse complement strand
CTCACCGTGTCTATCAGCAAATTCGTATCCGGTGGAAGCTGGCCGCCCAGCGCCTGTGTGAGCGCACAGGTCCGCACGTTCTTGTCGCTGTAAAGCTGTGCCGCGAATGGTGCAACACTTAAAATCGCCTGCGACATGGTGCCCCCGAACTGACTCATGCCTTTTACCAGTGTCCGGAAAGTATCCTGGTCGCAAAATAGTGGTTTGAGTATGCCCTGTTTCGCAAACCTGGCATCTCGAAGAAACGCTGTGTAGATCGAGTCGGCGAACGCGCCGAGGGTCATCGCATCATCGCCGCCATTCGAGATATTGAACATCGCGTGTTCATCGGCCTGGTAGATAAGACGGCCGATTGCGTTCACGACGAATTCGGTTGTCGTCATGTAAATGCGAGTATCCGCATGACCGGGAATGACAGACAAAAGACCGTAGTAAAGCAGCCGCAGCGTGTTATGAATGACGTTTTGCTGGACCACAACGCCACTCATGTCTTCACAGAGAATCGTCGCGACGCGAAATATTTGCCAGGGCAGAGGGCTGCGTTGGTGCAGAATTTGCTCGGCCTCCCATTTCGACCACTCATAGTGATTGGCGAAGGCAGCTGAATTTTCGAACAGTTCCTCCGCAATATCGCCGTTAAGCAACCCCGCCGCATATAACGAACTGACGAACCCAAGCCGTTGCAGGCGCGGGCAGTCGGCCGCAAAATCTGCCAGTTTCTTCGTGCCCTCGATATTAACTGCGCGAGCTGTCTCCTGGTCAACGCCAAAATTGGTTACCGCGGCACAGTGCAAGATGTGGGTTATTCTGTCGCGACTGATTTGCGCGAATGGATCGCTCTTTCGTAAATCACCATAAATTACCCGGCAACGCGGATCCAGCGCGAGCTTGCCCAGTCGGCTGTCCTTGGCGATGCGCTCTGACTCACTCTCTGCTTTGACGTAAAGCAGCAGTTGATCGTCACCATTTTCCAGCAACCAGTGCGCCAGCGCCTGACCTATGTGCCCGTCGGCTCCTGTGATCAGCGTGGTGTTCATTCTCCATCCTCCGGTACAGGCCAGGCGGACGTGTCGGTGCCATGGTGTTGCGCCATTGCGTACAACCAGCGTTCGATACCGAACGCGGCGCAGGCGGAATGTGCAGCCTCGTCGTTGATTTTAATGTCGTAATTCTCGCCGAAGAAACTGCGATGCTGATTGACCGAACCAATTGCCAGCCCGTCTGGAGTGCAAAGTTCTTTTTTCGTTGATTCGAGTATCTGGGCCAGGGCTTTGGGATCCATTTGCGGATCAAAAAACGGGTCTGTCGCGACTTCCCAGCTGCCCTCCAGAGCGAGCGTTTCGAGCAGAGTTTCAATCCGGCCGGTACAGTCATCCGTGAATTTTGCAACTGCAGCGGCGTCGCCGATACAAACGATTTCACGCATTTCGAAGGACCACTGCCGTTGCAGTGGCAGGTA
This sequence comes from Woeseiaceae bacterium, assembly GCA_047620565.1. Classification (GTDB taxonomy): domain Bacteria; phylum Pseudomonadota; class Gammaproteobacteria; order Steroidobacterales; family Woeseiaceae; genus SZUA-117. The sequence continues at coordinate 3,535 of JBLHLN010000194.1, read as the reverse complement.
GTGTTCTTCGCGGCGAAAACACTGGCAACGAGTGGTAAGAAATATTGGCTGTCGGAGCCGGCTCCCGGCAAATCGTGGATAAAAGTGATAACAGGCTGCCGGCGTCAGCAACTGCTCAACCGGCTCAAAGCGATCCTCGCTAAGCGAAATCTGGTCCGCCGTCGCACAGTCTTGTGCCAATGCCTGCAATGACGTCTCGCGCCGATCTCCACTGGTGACAAAGGTTGCCTGGAGAGGAAACGAGCGCAGGTAAGCAATCGGCGCCAGGGACTTCGCTGGAATCAGGGCAGGGAATCGATAATCTGTGGCGCCAAAGTCATCCGCCCAGCGACCGATTTGCAAATCAAACTTTTGCGCCCAGTGAAGCAGGTCGCCACTCAATGCAGCATAACCGGCTTCGCTCCACTGTAACCCCGTCAGTTTTTTCAGCGCCACAGGTTTCATTGGTCTTCCTCCGCGGCAAGGAATACGCGCGCGATAGTGGCTATATCGCGAAAACTGCCAGGCACGAGTTGAGCGCGATTAATGGGTCTGCCGCTGGTCTCTTCGAGGTGCAGGAGCAGATCAAGGACGTCGAATGATGTAATCACTCGCTCTGCAAGCAGGGGCGTATCAACGGCAACAGCAGCAACGTCGGTGTCCGGTTTTATCGCCGCCAGACAAGCTCTGACCTGGGTTATGGCGTCAGAGTGATTCATGCGGCCTCCAGTAATTCCAGTTTTCTCAGGAAACCGAGACGACGCCGATTTATCGCATCCCGGTGTTGCTTCGCGATCGGTGCATCCGACTGTGCTCGCCAGGTTGCAAATGCATCGGCAAGCCCTGCATCCTTGTAAACATCCGGGTTGTAGTACTGCTTCCAGACGAATCGCAGGTAGTTCGACAAATGCTCGCGCAATTCCAATCGACGGGCCTCGTCCCAGTCATCGACATGCCGGTTGAGACAGTGACCCAGAAAGTGGCGCCCGAAGCTCAAGTGGCGTAATTCCTCAAAGTGATGAATCCGGTTGATCTCTCGCACCACCGGCGCCAAACGCTCGTCCTTCGCCATAACGTGGTTGTAATGATCAACGATTTCCTCGAACAGGTTGATGCGAGCAAACAGCAGAAACATGTCGAGCTCCGCGTCGTCACTATCTTCGTTTTGCAGCGTGCGATCCGCGTAAATCTTGCTGGCATAGCGTCGGCAAAATCCCGAGAAATACATCATGTGTCGCGCTTCCTCATCAATGAAGTGCGTGAGATAGCGTGATAACTCTGATTCTTCATCGGCATAGAGGCGTCGGCTTATTTCGCTTACCAGGTATTTTTCACCGTGTATGTTGAGGCTGAAAAAATTGACGGCCTCGTGAAAACTGAGCCGTTTGCGCTGCTCATCGCTGAGCGATTCCCAGACATCGGTTCCGTAAAGCGAAATCAGTTCGGGCGTGAAATACCAGGCATTTGGGTCGATTTGATCCGGCCAGTCAAATTTGCCAGGATCGATAAAGGCTTGTTCGGAGATGGCGGAAAGATCTGCGAGAAACTGGTCGAAATCAATCTGGCTCATACCGCCTCCATTATCGCGCACTGCCAGTTACTTCCGTAACCGGCCATAAACGTCAAAACTTTATCACCGGGATTGAGGTCGCCGGAAGCTTGCAGCGCCGCAAGATTGATGATGTTGTCAGCACTGATGACATGCCCCGTCGATTGCATAGATGGAAAGAATGCCTGCGCCGGATTAAGCGCGAGTAGGCTGGTTAGGATCTGCCAAGCTTTTCGGTTGGTGTTTTGCGGTACAACAAATCGAATCTCATCCATTGCCAGGCCGGCTCGGGTGAGTGCCTCCCCAATCAGGCGACAGGTGTAATTGAAATAGCTGCCAACGGTTTCATCGTCGGATGCATCGACCATTGCACCATTGGTGATGTGGTGAACATCGATTAAGCGAAAGCCCAGCTTTTCGCGTGACACCAGACAAGCTGCGGCGCCGTCTGAAATCAGGTTATAAGATTGTTCGTACTTTGCGTTGTTGGGAAAGCGGTCCGCTGTTATGCAAAGCACGCGATGCATATCCGGCTCGGCAATCAACATACTACGAGCCAGCCGCAACGCACCCAACATGCCGGTGCAGGCCTGTTGGTTCAGGCCAATTACGATTGCGTTTTGCATGCCATATTCGGCCTGCAATTCGCTTGCCGGAAAATGCATCAGGTGTTTGACGTCACGACTTTCTTCAAATTTGCTGAAATCACCGAGATTGCCGTTCAACGGGAGGCAAGTGCTGTAGATAATAATATCCACGTTACTCGTTTCGATGCCGCTCGCTTCAAGTGCACGCGCCGCCAGTTGATAGCTGCTTTCGTCCGCCGGACAAACGTGGTGCGACTCGAAGCCCGCATCCCTAAGAGCCGCGGCTGGCGATACGAGTTGATGGCACTGGTCTGCGGTTTCAACGCATTGCCTGTTGCTTCCGAGTGAACTTGCCAGGTGGCTGACGTAGGTCGCGTTCATGACATCAGCCTTGGAAAAAAGCGGCCACTGGCTGACATGTAATGACGGTATTCGTCGCCGAATTCCGATTTGGCCAGACATCTCTCTTCACGTCTCGCAGTCACGGAAAGCGCGATAAAGCTATAAAGCAGGCAAGCGAGCGTCAGCTGATGTGGAAATGCGAGGGCCGTCGCTATAAATGCGAGCAGGAAGCTCGTATAAAAAGGGTGACGAATGTACTTGTAGGGACCCCAGGTTACGATCTGCGCCGGCGCGTCGTTGTCCTGATGCCACAGTGCCAGCGGTACACGATGCGTCCCGACAGTCATCGCAATTAGCGCAACCGAGCTAACACACAGAACAACGGAGATATCTTGCATGACCAGCAGCTCTGCTCCATACCCTTGCGTCGGCAATTCGATAATGCCTGCAAAACCGAACACAAGAACCAGAGGTGCGACAAAGAATGGCGCCCCCGTCGCCATCCAGCGTAAGTTGTAAGTTCCATCGCGACGGAAAAACAGCACAGGCAATAAACCTATGGCGATGAAATTGCACACAAGTACAGTCAGTAAAGCATGAGAAATCAAATTAATGCGCCTCCGTTACTCAACCATTCGCAGACTTGCGGTCGACGAATCTTTCTGGTGGAGGTTCGTGGCAGCGGTTCCTTGCACAGGTAAATTCTGGTTGGTCGATTACCCGGCGCAATGCTCTGTGCTTGCTGCTCGACTACATGACTGATGAACTCGCGCAGGTTCTTTGCATGTTCTGCGCAATGCATGACAGCCGCTTCCGTCGCAACTACAATTGCACAGACTTCCTCGCTGCCTTCCAGCAGGCCATGCTCACCTATGGCGCCGACAACACATCCTTCTTCGATCCAGGGATTCTCGAATAGTACCGCTTCGAGTTCCTCGGGCTGCACTTTCTTGCCACTGCCGAGAACAATGACATTTTTCTCGCGTCCGGATACGTACAGAAAGCCATCACGATCGATATAGCCGATGTCACCCGTGTGTAACCATCCAGTCGTGTCAATGACTCGAGCCGTTATCGC
>JBLHLN010000193.1:0-5033 GCA_047620565.1 Woeseiaceae bacterium | reverse complement strand
GCTGATTGCATTGACGCGACTAAAGACATCACTGCCTGTGCTACCACTGTTTCCACGCAGATTGCTACTGATCTGGCCGCTGTACTGACGACTTTACGCAATGCTGCCGGTCCCGATACAACCATCGTTGGTATGAATTACTACAATCCGTACCTGGCGTCCTGGTTGGAAGATGATGCTGGCCAGGCGCTGGCCGTGGAATCGGACCTGGCCGTCGCTGTTGCGTCGGATTTTCTAAGTATGACTTACACCAGCGCAGGGATGCTTATGGCGGATGTGGCTGCCGAATTCGAATCGGGTGACTTCGTTACTTTAGTGCAGTCGTCGCCGCCGGCGCCAGATGGAATCCTGCCGATTAATGTGTCGAACATCTGTGATCTGACCTACATGTGTGATCCCGATCCCGTCGGACCTGATGTCCATGCCAAGACAGTCGGCTACATCCGCATTGCGGACGCTTTTATGGCTGTGCTGCCTATGCCTGCGATACCCTAAGACCCAGCAGTTCCTCGTACAGCGCCATGGTCTGGCGCGCCGTTTTCTCGACCGTAAAGTCCTTGCGAATGCGCTCGCGGGCGGCCGCGCTCATCTGCGCATGAAGATCCCTGTCGTTATAGAGCTGAAGAATCCTGTCAGTAATCGGCTGTGCTTCACCAGGCGGTACGATAAATCCTGATTCACCCTCGACGACAAGGTCCGGGCTGCCGCCCGAATTCGTAACAATAGGTACGACGCCGCCAATCATCGCTTCGATGATGGCGCGTGGCAGACCTTCGCGACGCAGTGAAGGCAGCACGGTGACATCAAGATTTGGATGCACCCATGGCATTCGCTTCAGAAACCCATTCAGGTGTATTCGTTCTGCATACTGGTTCTTCGCTACCAGCTTCTGATGCAGAGAATTGTCCATGTTGGTTCCTGCAAGAAGGAAGTGTATATCCAATCCCGGCGGCAACCTGTTTATCGCATCCAGTAATACCGGTACACCTTTGCGTGGAACACCACGTGCTGTGCAGGATACGACAAACGTGCCGTCCGGAATTCCATACTGACTAATATCTTCGGCTGGGCCGGCATACCACTCCGGATTGTGTCCCTTGTGAATAGTGACGGGAACTTCGCGCCGCATCCGTATGCCAGGCATACCGAGCTGCAGTAGATTTTGCCTTATCGCTTCGCAGACACAGATTATTCGATCAATTCTCGGATTCAGCAGATACAGCCAGGACTGCGGATCCAGGTAACTTTGGTTGCCAACAATGCCCCGGTAAGCGATCAATTTCAGACCCAGGCCGATCGAAGCGAACAACCCGTTCATGGTAGCCCGCTTATCCAGCATGTGGAGTATGTCGTACTGCCCACGTTTTAATTCATCGCGTATGAAGTGAATGCACGGGCGGCTGATTTTGCCCTTAAGGAAATAGGGGATGGTCGGAACACCGGCTTCCATCAGCGCTTTGCAATTGGATGTCCCGGGCCACGTTATGACGGTGATGTCGATACCGGCCTTGTGCATTTCGATGAACGAACCCGTTTCTGCCGGGTCACTCTCGCCGTTGACGCACAAAACTTTCAATTTCTGAATCCGGACCAGTGGGCCTATCTAAGTTCAGACTTTGGCAGGTGCTGCTGTTTCTTTTCAAATGCGACGATCGAGTCGTAAAAAGAAATGCTGCCAAGGTTTGCCGACAGGTAACTAAGCTCAAGGCTCTTGAGCGCGTCGGGGTGTTCGTGCCTGAAATTAGTTTCTTTGCGATCGAAGTAGGGTTCGTGAAGCATGTCGATCATTTGCTTTGACAGATCGATGAATGTTTCCGGACTATCGACATGCTTGATCCAGTAGTTGGTATGGACGTCTTCAACCATGTAGCAGCCACCATCATTCAATGCAGGTCGAAAGAGGGCGCCGAAGCTAATTATCTGATGGTGAGTTTTGTGGCTGCCATCGTCGAGGATGATATCGAACGGACCGAATTCGCCGTTTATCTCAGCCAGGAAATTGGGGTCAGCCTGGCTACCAATTCGAACAAATACATTTTTGTCAGCAATTTCATGCGCCTTGCAAGACTTATCGATGTCGATACCGACAATGATTGAATCAGGGTGAAAAAACTCTTTCCACATTCTCAGTGAACCACCACGAAAAACGCCTATTTCCAGCATACGAATAGGTCGGTCCCTGTATTGTTGAAAGTGGCGTGAATAGATGTCGAAGTAATGATGCCATTTGTGCACATTGGTATCGGCAGCAAAGATATCAAACAATTCGTTGTCGGGTGTCGCGGTGGCTTCAGATACCTGGACTTTTTCGGTCAGCTCAGCCGGAAACAGTTCCGATGTTGTAAGCGACTTGTCGGATAGCAATGCCGGCGCTTTGGTTATCAGCAGGCCAAATTTTATCAGCAGTTTGTTGAGTATTTTTCTCATGAAGTCCCCGGCGAGATTCAGGTTGCGGTTGTATAGGAATTTTGAGTGGTCGAGGTTAGTGGCAATTCATAAAGTGCTTCGAAGAACTTCGCCTGCACCTTGCATTGCTGGCGATTCAGCAACTTCCAGTCACTGCCTACAGGATAGTCAGCTTCCCTGATAGTTTCGTTGTCATATGGAATGGTCGTTTCCTGCCACTGCTTAAAATAAAAGTATTTTCGGGTGAGTCTCTCGATCTCCGCGAAATAGTACCTGATTTGATCCGGTCGCATCGCATGCAGGGATGAAATATTGATGGATAAATCGACGGAGTTTCCTGGCAGCAACGCCAGTTGATTAGGCGTCAGGAATATTATCTCAGCTTCATCAAAATCTGCGCGAACTGCCTCGAAGTCTGAAAACGGTCTGAAGCCAAATGTTTTCCGCTCTGCGAAAACGTTTGACAGGTACCGTTGCGCAACATATAGCGCGGGTGGAATGTCGACAAGGATGTATCGGCAGGCGGGTTGTAACTCAAGAAATACGTACGCGGTTCGGCCGTATCCGGGGCCCAGCTCGAGGATCGTGCGAACCTCTCTCTTATCGAGATCCGGATGTAATATGGTTTCGTACTCAATCAGGGAATTAGCAAGATCCTGTGAAATCAGACGGCCGTTGCGAATGACCTGTATTGGGTTGCCTTCCAGGGGTTCGCTGAGTCTTTCAAGGTTGCCGTTTCTATCGTTTTTCTCGACATATGCCCACAGTAGATTGGTTAGCAAATTGCAGAAAATTGTATGTTTGCGCTTGAGAAGTTTATGACGTGGCGAAAAGATGGCGCTGGCGATCAATTTCGTTGATTGCCAGATACCGGCCTCCCGCATCAGGAAGCGCATCTGAACGTTGAACGGATTTATTATCCCGGTGAAATAGTTGCGGGCCAGGGTCCGTTTGAAATTCTCGTACCTGCTGTCCGCCAGCTGTGCCAGGTTCTTGTGATTCAATTCCTCCCAGTATCTCGAAGGCAGGATTTCCTCACGATACCGCGGAAATTCCGCGAACATCGCTTCGATCTCGGGATATAGAGCGAATGCGGCAGCTTTCGGATCTGGTTGTGAATCAGTGGCAGTCATCTGTGTTATTAGTTCGGCTAGTTGGTGCACGGGCCTTGTTTGTCGGCCATTTCGGACTGTACCATGCGGGCATTCCATTATGCTGGCCAGCAAGTATGGATTGGTCTAAGGGCAGGCTCGCAACAAAAAGCCTCACAACAACGCCGTGCCAGGAGTTCTGATAATGCAAATGCTGCTTACAGGAGGATCAGGTCTCCTGGGAACAGAGTTACGCAAGCTTGGCGTTGAATTTGACGCACCATCCCGCGACAAACTCGATATTTCCGATGCCGCCGCGGTGTCACGGTACGTGGCATCCAGCGCACCAGGCGTAATTATTCATGCAGCCGCAGTGACCAACAATCGCGATATTGAGGCGGATCCATCGGGAGCGCTTGAGGTCAACATCAAGGGTACCGCAAATCTCGCACAGGCTTGCCTTGGTACGCGTATTCGCCTGGTATTTCTGTCAACTGACTACGTCTACAGCGGAGATCAGGGCAACTACGTGGAGTCGGATCCGGTATTGCCGTCGAATCTCTATGCCTGGACAAAGCTTGCTGGCGAGGCGGCGGTATGCGCAGTCGCGAACCATTTAATTATCAGGACCAGTTTTGGCAGTCCAACATTTGATTATGCTGCTGCTTTCGCAGATAAGTGGTCGTCAAAGGAATACGTCGACATCCTTGCACCGGAATTGCTGGAGGCAGCCCGAAGTCCGTTAACCGGAGTCATCAATATCGGCGGCGCGCGCCGCACAATATACGACTATGCTGTGTCCAGAAATCCAGATGTGAAGAAGATTGAGCGTAACAATTCGCAGCATGATTCACCGGCAGATACATCCATGAGCCTGGAAAAGTGGCAATCGTACAAAAACGGCACGGGAGTTGTTCGCGGCGTAACAGCCTGCCGTGTATGTGGAAGTGACGACATGGTCCGCTATCTTGATCTTGGCATGTTGCCCCTGGCTAACAATCTCGCACCGAACGCAGTAGCTGCGAGACAAATGCAGCGATTTCCGATGCAGGTTCAATACTGCACGGATTGCTCGTTGTCGCAGCTTTCCGTTGTCGTTGATCCTAAAGAAATGTTTTCTCACTACACCTATCGATCGTCAATCAACAAGGGCTACATAAGGCATTGCCGGGAAATGGCGCGATCGGTCGGTGCGGCAATGGGTCTTAGCGACTCAGATCTTGTTGTAGACATCGCGGGAAACGACGGTGCGCTGCTTGCTGAATTTAAAGATGAGCTGGGCGTCAATGTGCTCAATGTTGATCCTGCGAAAAATATTGCGGCAATCTCGGAATCTCGCGGCATAGCGACGATCAACGACTTCTGGTCAGATGATATTGCAGAAAAAATTCTCGCCGAATACGGAAGGCCAAAACTCATAACTGCCACAAACGTTTTCGCGCACGTTGACGACGTGCGCGGCTTCGTGGCGGCAGCGAAGTCGTGTCTGCATGAACAGGGCGCGCTGATGCTGGAATTTCCCTACGGGGTTGATTT
>JBLHLN010000192.1:0-5056 GCA_047620565.1 Woeseiaceae bacterium | reverse complement strand
TGCCGGCAATCGAGAAAGTTATTGTCTTTGACTGGAAGGGGCTGCGTGGTCTGAAGCATGACAAGGTTATGCCGATTGAGCGTCTGTATACGCTCGGCCAGGAATTTGGTCGCGAGAATGAAGGCCTGGTCGAATCCATTGTCGAAAAAAGCGCTCCGGATGATCTTGCGGTTCTTATTTATACGTCGGGAACAACCGGCATGCCGAAGGGCTCGATGATTCCGCAGCGCTACCTGATGTTCCAGACATCGGTAATGGTGGATTTTGATATCAGTGATAGCGACGAAACTCTTACTTACCTGCCGCTATGTCACCTGGCAGAACGAGTTTTCTCGCTTTGCTTGCCAATCGCGTTTGGCAACATCATTAATTTCGCAGAGAGTCCGGAAACGGTTGGCCGCGATTTTCAGGAATTGTCGCCGACGCTGATTATGGCAGTGCCGAGAGTGTGGGAGAAATTCTACTCACGCATTACGACGGCGATGTCGGAGGCGACCTGGTTTGGCCGGAAAAGTTATGAACTCGGAATGCGAATTTCGACGGCGCGAGCGGAAAAGCTGATCGATGGCAAGCAACCAAACTGGATAGATAAGCTGTCCTACAAGTTGGCCGATCTGTTGGTTTTCAAAAACATAAAGGAGCTGCTTGGCCTGAACAGGGCACGCTTTCTTGCAACCGGTGCTGCGCCGGTGTCGACGTCGCTGCTGAAATGGTACCTGATTATTGGTCTGCCAATAACCGAACTCTATGGTCAGACCGAAACCGGCATCGTAACGATCACCCGGCAAAATCGTTTACGACATGGCACGGTCGGCGAAGCGATACCTCCGGTCGAAGTGAAAATTGATGAGCATGGCGAAATTCTGGTTCGTCACGAGTATCAGTTCGATGGCTACCTTAACTTGCCGGAGAAAACGCGTGAAACGGTCGTGGATGGCTGGATACACACAGGCGATGTTGGGAAGATTGACGAGAACGGCCAATTGCACATTACCGATCGCATGAAGGACATTATTATTACGGCTGGCGGGAAAAACGTTACACCGTCGTTGTTCGAGAACGAGCTAAAGTTTTCGCCGTACGTATCCGATGCAGTCGTTATCGGTGACAAACGCAAGTACCTGACCTGTTTGATCATGATCGACAAAGAAAACGTCGAGCACCACGCACAAACTCACTCAATTCCGTTTACAGACTATCGTTCGTTGTGTGCGCGACCGGAAGTGGTTGAGTTGATTGGCGAGGAGATAAAGGCCATTAACGCGAGTTTTTCCAGTGTCGAGCAAATAAAAAAATATCGCCTGATAGATATCTTGTTAACCGCCGAAGACGAAGAGTTGACGCCGACCATGAAGCTGAAGCGCAGTTATGTAAGTAATAAGTATAATGAGCTGATTGAGAGTATGTACGACGGTTAGTGACAGAGAGGAAATACAGTATGAAGCGATTGATAGTAGCCATCACAAGTGTAGTGATTTGCGGACCGGCCCTATCGGCGGAGCAGGGGCTAACTGATACGTCAATCAAGGTAGGTCAGGTTTCGGACCTTTCCGGCGCAACCGCGAACTGGGGTGTGGCCACGACCAATGGCACGCGCATGCGTTTTGACGAGGAAAACGCCGCCGGCGGCATCCATGGCAGGAAGCTCGAACTTATCGTTGAGGATGGCCAGTACCAGGTGCCGGTCTCCGTCAAGGCAGCGAACAAGTTGCTGAATCTGGACAAGGTGTTTGTCATGCTTGGCAACATGGGCACTCCTGCGAACAATGCCAACATGAAACGGCAATTTCGTCAGGGAATCGCGAATCTGTTTCCCGTCTCCGCTGCTGCTTCGATGTACGAACCCCTTCATCCGATGAAATTTTCATATTACGTCAGCTACCGTGATCAGGGGCGTGGCGGTATCGCCTACCTGACAGAGCACCTCGGTATCAAAAAAGTTTGTCTGCAAACGCAGGCGACAGACTATGGCCACGCTGTTGAAACTGGCTACGAAATGGCTGTTGATGAGCTGGGCCTGGAGTCGACCTATGTTGGCAGGCATAAGGTTTCCGAAACGGATTTCGTCGGCACGGTAACCCGACTCAAGAATTCAGGATGCGAACTCCTGTTCATGGGCACAATTACGACGGATACGATCGCACTCTATACCGCTGCGCGAAACGCGGGCTGGGACAAACCGATCGCTGGAAATATGGTCATGCTCCATCCATTGTTTACGGAGGCCGCGGATGGCGGCCTGGAAGGACTCTACTCGGCGGGTCCGCTGGTAATGCCGGACCTCGAGGAGGATTCTGATACTGGCAGGTGGCGCAAAGACTGGCATGCACGATACATCGAACGATTCGGCGAACGGGTGAATGTTCAGGCACAGGTTGCCTACGTGACTGCAGATCTGATGATTAAGTCCATGGAGGCCGCCGGTCCGGACCTGACGACTGAAAAATTGATTGCTGAGCTCGAGAAGATTCGAAATTATGAGGATCCGTTTGGCGGCCCGACTTTGTCGTTTGGTCCGGAAAAACACCAGGGCTCTGACTCAATTTATCTGTCACAAATCGTGGATGGCAAGTGGCAGGTAATTCAAAAGAACCTGCCTTATTAAATGTGGTTTGCCCGAAATGGAAATTCGTTGCTCGACCGTTTGATTGGTCATCGTTGAATCCATGAGTGATTTTATCGTTGTCATCCCGGCGCGCTACGCATCGGCCCGTCTGCCGGGCAAGCCTTTGCGCTTGATTGCCGGCCAGCCAATGATTCAGCATGTGCATGGAATAGCCTCGCAGAGCGATGCCAGCGAAGTCTGGATTGCGACTGATGATAAACGCATTCAGGAGACTGCCGCTGCTTTTGGTGCCAATGTTTGTATGACAAGTCCACACCATCAGTCGGGAACTGACCGCCTGGCTGAAGTCTGTAAATTGCAGTCATGGTCGGATGAACAAGTCGTTGTGAATCTGCAGGGAGACGAGCCGTTGCTGCCGCCCGTTCTGATCAATGAGTGCGCAGCACTACTGGAGGACGAATCCGTCGGCGTGGGCACCCTGGCAAGTCCGCTGGAATCCAAAGAAGAATTTCAAAACCCGAATATCGTCAAAATCGTGACTGATATGAAAGACAACGCGCTCTATTTCAGCCGCGCACAGATTCCGTTTCTCCGCGACGAACATGCCGACGACGCGGTAAGTAGCCTGTCGTTACAGCACCATGGAATCTATGCATATCGACACAAGGTGTTGCGTCAATTGACAGAGGCTGGCCCATGCGAGCTTGAACAGTGCGAAAGACTCGAACAGTTACGCGCATTGTGGCTCGGCATTACCTTACGTGTGGGAATAGCATCTCAAAGACCGGGATCAGGCGTGGACAATGAAAAAGACCTTGCTGCGGTAAACGCAATTATGGAAGGCAAAGGGTAGTTAACCCGGCTTATCCCGAATGAATCACAAGATAAACATTGCGCCCATGATGGATTGGACAGACCGTCACTGTCGTTTCTTTATGCGTCTTCTCAGCCCAAGTGTCCGGCGTTATACGGAAATGATCACTGCTGCGGCTTTGCAACATGGGAACGCCGAAAAATTGCTTCGTTTTGATCAAAGCGAACATCCCGTGGCTTTGCAGATCGGCGGCAGTGATGCGGAATTGATGGCCGGCGCAGCGCGAAAAGGTGAGCGTGCCGGCTATGACGAAATCAACATAAACGTTGGTTGTCCCAGTGATCGTGTGCAAAGCGGTCAATTCGGCGCCTGCCTGATGTCCAGTCCTGACAGAGTCGCGACATGTGTTGCGGCGATGCGCGCCGCCGTTAAGATACCTGTGACGATCAAGTCACGGATAGGCGTCGATGATCAGGACAGCTACGATTTTCTTCGCAATTTCGTCAGCGTGACACGAGATTCCGGTTGCGAAACATTTGTTGTGCACGCACGTAAGGCGATCCTGAGCGGGCTGAGTCCCAAAGACAATCGCACCGTACCGCCGCTAATTTACGAGCGTGTCTACCGCCTTAAAAAGGAGTTTCCGGATTTAAACATAATTCTCAATGGTGGCATTGGCACTGTCGAGGATTGTCAGCAACACCTGAAACACGTCGACGGCGTCATGATTGGACGCCAGGCATACCAAACGCCCTGGCTATTGACTGAGCTGGAGCAGGAACTGGGCGATGTCAGGCAAGCGGAATCGCGCAGCCGTGATCAGGTCGTGCAGCAGATGATTCCCTACATAATCGGCGAGTTGCGAAATGGTGCGCAGCTAAAACATATCACCCGGCACATGCTCGGGCTTTTTTCCGGCCAGCCAGGCGCCAGGGCGTGGCGCAGGACGCTAAGCGAGCAGGCCCATATGCCAGGCGCCGGAATCGAGGTGCTGGAGACCGCGCTGGCGAAATTGCCGAGAGCTGCTTAGGTGTATGCCATTGTTTCGCGGTAAAAGGAATCGCGCGCTGGGGCGCGCTCCCACGGCAATATTAATCGATGTGGGAGCGGCTTTAGCCGCGAAAAAAACTTAAAGTGTCGCTACAATGCGTCCAGCATTAGTCCATTAGCCGGAGATACCTGAACACCATGAGCGCCGAAACAGCAATGGCCCATCGCCCAACGATGGCCGAACAGTCAGACATTCATGACCTTTATGAAAATTCCGTGCAGAACGTCGAGCACGAAGTTGAATTCCTGCAAACAACTTTTCAACAAATCAGAGGCAGGAAAGCCTACCTGTTTCGTGAGGATTTTTGCGGCACCGCAAGTGCGTCCTGTGAATGGGTCAAGCAAGGTGAGGAATATCAGGCGATCGGCGTCGACATTGATCCGACGGTGCTGGATTGGGGTCGCAACAACCGGCTGTCACGTTTGCCGGCGGCGGATCAAGCCAGGGTGCAATTAATTGAGGAGGACGTCATGTCAGCGGCAACGCCGGCGGCAGATCTGCTCGCGGCATTCAATTTCAGTTATTTTATCTTTAATACGCGCGATCAGTTGCGCGATTATTTTAAGAAATCTTATGACGCGCTCAAAGACGATGGCGTGTTTTTTGTCGACTTGTTTGGTGGTCC
>JBLHLN010000191.1:0-5100 GCA_047620565.1 Woeseiaceae bacterium | reverse complement strand
GTCGCCCTGGCGGCGCAGGGTGTTCGAGAGATTAATTTGCTGGGTCAGAACGTGAACGCCTATCGTGGGCCGATGCACGATGGGCAGATCGCTGACCTTGCGACGTTAATTTATTACGTTGCAGCCATCGATGGCATTGACAGAATTCGATTTACGACGTCTCACCCGATGGAATTTACTGACAGCCTTATTCAGGCGTACGCCGAAGTGCCGCAACTCGCAAACTATCTGCACCTGCCTGTGCAGCATGGATCAGATCGCATCCTTGCAAAAATGAAGCGCGGCCATACTGCAATCGAATACAAGCAGAAGATTCGTAAACTGCGACTGGCGCGGCCGGATATATCCCTGTCCTCAGATTTCATCGTTGGTTTTCCGGGTGAAACGGATGCTGACTTCGAAGCATTGATGGATCTGATAGCGGAAGTCGGTTTCGATCAGTCCTTCAGTTTCATCTACAGCGCGCGACCTGGCACACCGGCAGCTGGATTTGCTGATGGTACGGCGATGGAAGTCAAAAAAGAGCGCCTGCAAATTCTGCAGGCACGCATCAATCAGCAGGCCATGGAAATCAGTCGCGCCATGGTCGGCACAACGCAAACCATCCTGGTTGAGAAGCCGTCGAAAAAGAATCCGCAACAACTATCTGGTCGAACCGAGAATATGCGCTGGGTCAATTTTGACGCCGACCCTGTCTGTATTGGCCAGTTTGCGGATGTGGTAATCACAGAAGCATTGCCAAATTCATTGCGTGGCAGATTGCTGGATACGCGGGCCGTAGCCTAGCCGGATTTTTTGCGAAAAACCCTTATTTATCAAATATTAAAGAGCCCATATGTTGCGTTGGAGCAGCGCTTTCTGCGGCTGCGCCGTGCGCTATTTTGGCTATACAGGTCACAGTAGTTCGCGGTAGTCTTGCGCTAGGATTAATTAACGCATCGAAAGGGGTAATACCCGAACATTGAACGCCACCGAAGTATCCCGGGACTTCGTCCTGGAACCCGCCGATAACAGCCGTCTAGCCAATCTTTGCGGTCAGTTTGACGAACACTTGCGCCAGATTGAACGCCGCCTCAACGTTGAAATTGCCAGTCGTGGAAACCGCTTTCGTGTTACCGGAAAGCCGGGCGCCGCTGAGGTTGGCAGTGACGTCATTCGCTATCTTTTTAATATGACCGGCAATGAAAGAATTGACCCGGAGCGTGTACACGTATGTTTGCAGGAATCAGCAATGAATAATGGTGAGGCAGCAATGCCCGACGCGGTTGTCGACGACGACCAGGATTATTCGATACAAACCAGGCGAAAACTGGTTCGTGCGCGCGGCAACAATCAACGCGCATACCTAAAGAGTATTCACGACAACGACCTCGCATTCGGTATTGGTCCGGCAGGTACCGGAAAAACCTACCTTGCTGTCGCAAGCGCTATTGACGCGCTGGAAACCGAACAGGTGCGGCGAATTGTTCTCGTCAGGCCTGCAGTTGAGGCGGGAGAGCGACTCGGTTTCCTGCCTGGCGACATGTTGCAAAAGGTCGATCCCTATCTGCGACCAATGTATGACGCGCTTTACGACATGCTTGGGACGGAGCAGGTATCACGACTGATCGAGAAAAATATCATCGAGGTGGCGCCACTCGCGTTCATGCGTGGTCGTTCGTTGAATGATTCGTTCGTGATTCTCGACGAGGCACAGAATACGAGTGTTGCGCAGATGAAAATGTTTCTTACGCGTATCGGCTTCGGTTCACGATCGGTGGTGACCGGCGACATTACGCAAATAGATTTGCCCTCCGGGCAACTGTGCGGTCTAAAAAACGCGATTGAGATTCTGGACGACGTCGATGGCGTCGCATTTACGTTTTTTACGCCGGGTGATGTCGTCCGCCACGAGCTTGTGCAAAGGATTGTTGAGGCCTACGAAGCCGACGGCAATGGATCCTGAGCATCGAAAATGGCGTCCGATACGGTGGCGGTGAATGTACAAATTGCGAGTAATGTCGTCAGCATTCCCGATGAGGATGAAATCGGGACCTGGTTGCGCCAGGTACTTGCTGAATCCGGAAATCGCGAGGGCCTTGAAATATCGGTACGTGTGGTCGACGAAGCTGAAAGCAGGGATCTCAACAAGCGCTTTCGCACGATTGATAATTCGACCAACGTGTTGTCATTTCCCGCCGACAGTGCTGGTTTGCCCGCAGAATTTGCACCGGCATTGGGTGACATTGTGATTTGCGGCCCCGTTGTCGAACGTGAAGCACTGCAGCAGGGCAAGGACATTGGTCATCATTGGGCGCACCTCATCGTCCACGGTGCCTTGCATTTGCTGGGCTACGATCATGAAACTGAGGATGATGCCGAGATTATGGAGTCCCTCGAAAGAAAGATTCTTGCGGCCAGGGGCATTAGTGACCCTTATGCCGAAATCCACTGAAGTGCTTTTACTGCAGCGATTTAACTGAAGTGCTTTATAACGGCGGCTCGAAACGAATGAACTGCTACAATATCAGCGCGCTGCCTTCGAGACTGGCGGCAGATGCAAATGTAACCAGAACAGGTAAATGAACGACAAACCTCCAAGTAGCGACGGCCCAGAGTCAACCGGCGTATTCAAGCGCGTCATACGCGCAATCAAAGGTGAACCCTGGAGCCGCGAAGAAATTCACGATCTCTTGCAGCACGCTGAAAGCGTCTTCGAGCCCGATGAGCAGGAGATGCTAAACAACGTTCTGGAAGTCGCAGAAACGCAGGTCCGCGACGTCATGATTCCACGCTCACAAATGGTTGTGATCGAACAGGATCAAAGCCTCGACGAAATGCTCAAGGTAATCATAAATTCCGGGCATTCACGATTCCCGGTTATTGGTGAAGATCGTGACGAAATAATGGGCATATTGCTCGCGAAGGATTTGCTTAAGTTGTTCGGTAAATCAGCCGCTGGCGAGATGAAAATTAACGATTTTCTACGGCCCGTGACGGTTATTCCCGAATCAAAGCGTCTTAATGCGCTGCTAAAGGAATTTCGCGACAGTCACAAACACATGGCGATAGTTGTCGACGAATACGGCGGTGTTTCCGGTTTGCTGACAATTGAAGATGTGCTCGAGGAGATCGTCGGCGAAATTGACGACGAACATGACCCGGAAGAGGCTGAATTTATCCAACCCGACGTCGATGTCGATGGCTGCCCCTGTTTCAGCGTTCGTTCGTTGACCAGGATTGAAGACTTCAACGAGTTTTTCGGCTGCGAATTAACTGAGGAAGAAGACTACGACACCATTGGCGGCCTGGTAATGCACGAACTGGGCAGGCTGCCGCGGCTGGGAGAAAAACTTGAGTACGGCGGTTTCGAATTCTGCGTGACCAAAGCAGACAGGCGACGCATCGACATGTTGCAAATTACGCGGACGGCCGTCGATACAGCCACTGTTGGCTAACAGTCCTGTGGCGGACAACATTTCCCTGGCAATACTGTCCGAGACGCAGCCGCGCCTCGTAAATTTCGCATTTTTCCTGTGTGGCGCGCTACTGATGTTGTCTTTTGCGCCATTCGGCTGGTATGTGCTCGCTCCCTTGCTGCTGGTGCCATTTCTCTATTCGACGTTGCATTCTTCGCCAAAACAAGCGGCATGGCACGGCTTTTGGCTTGGCGCCGGCCTGTTTCTCGCCGGAACCTACTGGCTTTACATTTCCATTCATGTTTTCGGCCAGGCGCCGTTGATCATCGCGATTGTAATAATGCTCGGCCTGGTCTTCATCATGGGCTGCTATTACGCTGTCAGTGGCTGGCTGATTTGCCGGCTTTGCGAGGGCAATGTCGGTCGATTCCTGCTGCTGGCGCCCGCGGTCTGGGTTTTCGTTGAATGGTTGCGTGGCTGGTTCCTGAGCGGTTTTCCATGGATGAGCATGGGCTACGGGCAGATCGATTCAACGTTGTCCGCTTTTGCGCCGTTGGCCGGCGTCTATGCTGTTTCCATATTTGTGATCGTCAGCGCTGCGGCGCTGACCGCGGCTATTTCTGCAAAGAACAAAAACCGCTACTGGCTTCTCTTGCTTGCCGTGCTGCCGTGGCTGATGGGTAGCGCAATGCAAAACATAGCCTGGACAAAAGATGCCGGCCCGAGTGTGAAGGCTACAATTGTGCAGGGCGGCGTGTCTCAGGATCGCAAATGGTTGCGCGAACAGTTCATGCCGACACTGGATTTGTATCGCGAGTCTATATCCGCCAATGCAGATAGTGCGCTCATCGTCTGGCCGGAAGTGGCAATCCCTGCGGCCAGGGACCAGGTAGATGCATTTATTGAAGTCCTGCAGACGGAGCTCGCCATTCGCGGGCAAACATTGTTGTTTGGCATCCTCGAGCGCGACAGCGAAACAGACAAGGTTTGGAACAGCGTCTTTTCATTGCAAGCCGATGCTGAACAGGTTTATCGCAAACGACACCTTGTGCCCTTCGGTGAATTTTTCCCGGTACCGGCCTTTGTTCGCGAGTGGATGCGCATGATGAGTCTGCCGTACAGTGATATCAGCGCCGGCGCTCCGGTGCAGGATTTGCTGACGATGGCCGACGGAAACAAGCTGGCCGTGGCCATTTGCTACGAGGACGCCTACGGTGCCGAGCAATTGTATGCATTACCGGAAGCCAGCATTCTCATCAATGTAAGCAACGATGCCTGGTTTGGAGATTCAATCGCACCACATCAACACCTTGAGATTGCTCGTATGCGAGCCCTGGAGGTCGGTCGCCATGTTATTCGTGCAACCAACAATGGTGTCAGTGCATTCATCGGACCATACGGGGAAATCGTTCAGGCTGGCGAGCAGTTTACTTACGTGGCCATGAGCCACGACGTCATGCCGCGCAAGGGGCTTACACCCTATGCCCGGGTAGGCAATTGGCCTGTAATATTGCTTTGCACCGCGCTGATTGTCGCCTTTAGTCGTTCCCTGCGGAGGAAAACTTAGTCATTATTCAATAGGAATATTGATTATGTAATTTGATAAAGCATTGATTAATAAATAAAAAATTAAATATTTGAAATAATTTCTATAGATCTATAGAATTTCGCCAACTAAATGAGTCAACAGAAAACTCATGGC
>JBLHLN010000190.1:0-5106 GCA_047620565.1 Woeseiaceae bacterium | reverse complement strand
GAGCGTTGATATCTGCACTTCACTTAGTTGTCCTACTGCGACTTCGCGATAGATATCAGCATGCGCTCCCGCGTGCAGTTTTTCATTGCTGTTTTTTAGCGCAACCAGCACGTCAAATCGATGCGACGGCGTTTTCGCCTGACGCAATGTCGCCAGTTGTTCATAAAATTCGTCGACGACACTACGGAAGCGACCGAACCACGCGTTGAATCGGTCGTCGACCGACTCACGAAACGAGTGCAGGTCCTGATGAGTGTCCTTAAGGCATTTTGCCGCGTGTACAGCATTGCGGATCGCGGGAATTACCTGGCTAAGCCGCTCCGACTCATCGATCTCGAGAGGCTGTGCCTGCAATTTTAGTGCGAAGGCCAGAATTTCTCCTTCCAGTTGTTTGACTGCCGAATAACCGGCCGCATGCTCGCCACCTTCGCTGAAAAGGTGTACGCCATTGCGATCCTCTTCGCTGTCATAAAATGACCGCGTCAGCGTCAGGTCAAAGCTCAGTTGATTAAGCGCTGCAGCCTGATCAATCAGCCTCAGAGTCTCCCGATTAACGTTCTCTACAGCAGCTTCCGGTACCGCCAGGTCGGATTTCCTGATGTGTCGCAAGACCGATTCGCTGTCGCTGCTAAACCGTTTTCCTAACTGCCGGCTGAGAACGCCAACCAGCGGCAGAAAAATGATGATGCCGATCAGATTGATAATGCTGTGAAAGGCAACCAGCGCGAACAAGGGATCCGCCAGTTTCACTATTTCAGTAACAAATTGCAGGATGGGTTTGAGGAAAATAAACGCTATCGCATCTGTAACCACATTAAATATGACGATAGCTATCGCAACACGCTTCTTGTCTGCCGATCCGGCAAGTGCGCCCAATAGCGCCGTAACCGTGGTGCCGAGATCAGCGCCAATCGCAACCGCCGCTGCGGAATCGAGCGGTATGACGCCGGCATATAAAGCGCTCAGCGTAATCATTATGGTCGCTGAACTGGACTGGATCAGCGCTGTAACGACAAAGCCGGTCAGCAAAAACACTATCGCCGGATAGGCATTTAATGCTGCAGGATCAAACAATGCGGTCGCGCTGATGGCGCCGCTCTTCATAAATTCCAGCCCCATCAGCATGAGGCCCAGGCCGACCGCGAGATGACTGAATCCTGCTCTCCGGGTGCCGGCACGCGACCAGACAACGCCGAATCCGCCGAATGCGATCAGCGGCAAAGCCAAAACCTCTATGTCGAGCTTGAAACCGACGGTTGCAACGATCCAGCCGGTGGCGGTGGTGCCGAGATTGGAACCAAATACGATACCGATCGCGCTGGCGAGCGAGATGATGCCGGTACCAACGAAGGCGAGCACTATCAGGCTGACAACCGAACTTGATTGCAGGGCTGCGGTTGAGAGGGCCCCTGCTATAACGCCTTTCAATGGGTGCGTGGTGTGTTCGCGGAGAAATTTCTTGAATGATCTGCCGGCGAGCAGGCGTAACGACTGCTCGAGCTGGTGCATGCCGAAAAGAAATAGTCCAAGCCCGGCTGCAAGTCGCCAGATGTCGATGTCAGGATTCACAATACTGTCTCCAGGCAACCAGGCCACGACATAAACACCATAGCGCATGCTTCAATTGACAACCACGTTGCCGCGATTTCTGCGACACTCGGTTCTTACCAGTCAGGAATCAGCGGGAATGAGTGGTCAGTTCATCAGGGTAATTCGCCGCAAGGAAATACTCGCACTCGCCTTTGGCGCCATGATCGGTTGGAGCTGGGTCGCACTGACCGGCACCTGGATTGAAACCGCTGGCAGCATTGGCGCGGCGCTGGCGTTCGCAGCAGGTGGCATCGTGGTTATTTTTGTCGGCCTGACCTACGCCGAGCTCGCGTCAGCGATGCCAAAAGCGGGCGGCGAACACGTCTACTCGCAGCGCGCGCTTGGTCGGCTTGCGTCTTTCGTCTGCACCTGGTCGATTCTCCTCGGCTATGTATCCGTGGTGGCATTCGAAGCAGTGGCATTGCCGACCGTCGCCGACTATTTGTTGCCCGGATTCAGCCGTGGCTATCTCTGGACCGTCGCCGGATGGGATGTGCAATTCACCTGGGTGCTGCTTGGCACAGGTGCCGCAATAATAATGACGACCATCAATATCCTCGGCATTCGCACTGCAGCGAAATTGCAGCTAATGGTTACGACCCTGGTCGCTGCTGTCGGCATTGTGCTGGTCCTCGGTTCGGCGACCAACGGGGATACACAAAACATGTTGCCGCACTTCACCTCGGGGATGAAGGGCTTTCTTGGTGTGCTGGTCATGGTGCCGTTCATGTTTGTCGGTTTCGATGTCATTCCGCAGTCCGCGGAAGAGGTGGACGTACCATTTAGCGAGATCGGAAAACTGCTGATGTTGTCCATCGCGCTGGCGCTGGTCTGGTATATAGCCGCGATTCTGGCCGTTTCGCTGGGCCTGGCTGCGAGCGGACGTGCAGCTTCAGAATTGCCGACTGCAGACGCCTCCGTGGCGATGCTCGGCGGCGCCTGGGCAGGCAAGCTGCTGGTGCTGGCAGGCATAGGTGGCATCCTGACCAGCTGGAACGCGTTCCTGATTGGTGGCAGCCGGGCAATTTATGCGCTTGCAAAGGCTGGTCAGCTGCCGCCGGCGCTGGCGGTGCTGCACCCGCGCTTCAACACACCGTACCGGGCCGTCTTGCTGATCGGCATTTTGTCGGTCCTGGCGCCTCTTTTCGGCCGTCCGGCACTGGTCTGGCTGGTGGATGCCGGCGGTTTGGGCATTGTGGTTGCCTATGCCTTTGTCGCGTGGTCTTTCCTGGTGCTGCGGAAAAAGGAGCCACAAATGCCGCGACCGTACGCGGTCAGGCACTGGCGCCTCGTCGGCTGGTCCGCGTTGCTGTCGTCCATCGCGATCGC
This sequence comes from Woeseiaceae bacterium, assembly GCA_047620565.1. Lineage (GTDB taxonomy): Bacteria > Pseudomonadota > Gammaproteobacteria > Steroidobacterales > Woeseiaceae > SZUA-117. The sequence goes on along the minus strand of JBLHLN010000190.1, from coordinate 2,187 downwards.
CATCCTGTACCTGCCAGGCAGCCCGGCCGCACTGGTCTGGCCCGAAGAATGGCTGATTGTGCTGGGATGGGCCTTGCTGGGGGCGCTACTGCTGCGCAATCCGCGGGAAAAAGGTAAGTAAGTGACGCAAATATCACAGACCGGGCCAGCAACTACGGTCAATAATTGCTGTCTCATTCAGTTCATGGCGAAACCACCGGGCGAACTGTAAAATCACCGATTCGCCCGCTTTTTGTCAGCCGGTAGATAAATTCATGCTTCGAAATGGCACCAATAAGTACCTGTACCCGCGACCTGCCTTGCGCGTCGTGGCGGTGCTGTCGGCGTCATTCCTGCTGACGTCCTGCGCGACGATATACGTAGACGAGCTCAGTGAGTCTGCGCTGAAAGCAGAGCAGTACGACATTGATACGGAGACCGGCGTTGGCGCATGTCGGACGGCGCTGAGCGAACCGAAAGATTTAGCCGCGGCCGTGCTCGATGCAAGCAATATTCGTTTGGTTAACTGGAATATCCGCAAGCAGCTCGATCCGGAATCGGATCTCGACCTGGCCAGTCTTTCCAACGAGAAAGATTTGATCCTTATTCAGGAAGCCTCGCTGCGGGAGGAAACCATCAACAACGTTGATGCGAGCAAGCATTGGTCGTTTGCTCCGGGGTATCGTACTTCCGGCGCGGTCAGCGGCGTGCTCACCTTAAGCAGCATCAAACCAATCACGCAATGCAGCTTCGTAAGCCTCGAACCAATTTTGCGTTCGCCGAAAGCAACCAGCATCACTGAGTATGCACTGTCTTCAACAGAACAGACGCTGGTTGTCGTGAACATGCATGCTGTCAATTTTTCTACCGGACTCAAGGCATTCCGTAACCAGTTTCAGCAAGTATCGCGCGCGCTGCGCGATCACCGCGGGCCTATTATTTTTTCCGGCGACCTGAACACCTGGCGCAAGAAACGAATTCAGATTGTCGAAGATTTTGCAGAGACGTTAGGACTTGACTCGATCGATTTCGGAGACGATCACAGGGTCACGGTTTTTGGCAATATTCTCGATCATATTTACGTGCGTGGATTGTCTACGGTCTATACGAGGATCGATGCGGTCGAAACGTCTGACCACAATCCGATGTCAGCAACTTTCTCGGCGATGTAGTCCCTAAGAGATGTTGCGCCGGATAATCCTAAGTCTTTTACTCATGGGCGGCCTCGCTGCCTGTGCTGTGAACCCGGTCACCGGCAAGCGCGAGATTACTTTCGTCAGTGAATCGGAAGAAATCAAACTCGGCACGGAAAATTACGCGTTCATGCAGCAGGCGGGCGGCGGCGAGTACGACATTGACCCGTTGCTGACAGAATATGTTGATGGTGTTGGCAATCGTCTGGCGGACGTCAGCGATCGACCCCTGCCGTACGAGTTTATTGTTCTCAACAGTTCGGTACCGAATGCATGGGCGCTGCCTGGCGGAAAAATCGCGATCAATCGCGGCCTTCTTACCGAAATAAATTCCGAGGCAGAACTTGCCGCAGTGCTCGGTCACGAAATTGTGCACGCGGCCGCCCGGCACTCGGCCCGACAGATGGAGCGGGGCACATTGCTGCAGGTTGCTGTGGTTGGCACCGCTATCGCAACCGGCAACAGTGGTTACTCTGATCTTGCCGCCGGCGGCGCGAGCGTTGGGGCGCAATTGATATCGCAATCCTACGGCCGCAGCGCAGAACTGGAATCTGACCTCTATGGTATGCGCTATATGTCCAAAGCCGGCTACGACCCGCAGGGTGCGGTGCGGCTACAGGAAGCATTTGTGCGATTGAGTGAAGGTCGTTCATCCGACTGGCTCAGCGGCCTGTTTGCCAGTCACCCGCCATCGCAGGAGCGGGTCAATACCAATATTCAGACGGCGTCCACATTACCGGCCGGCGGCGATGTTGGCACAGAGCGTTTTCAGGCGGCGATGCAGAAGACGCTGGATACCAGGCCGGCGTATGACGCCTATGAAGAAGGCAGAAAAGCGCTTAGTGAGGACGACGAAGATCTCGCCGTCGCAAAAGCGCAGGAGGCGATCAGCCTGTTTCCCGATGAGGCCAATTTTTATGCGCTGCGTGGCGACGCACGCTACATGAGCGAGGCTTACGATAAAGCCATCGACAACTACGATATCGCTATTCGCCGCCGTGAAGACTTCTTCCAG
>JBLHLN010000189.1:0-5131 GCA_047620565.1 Woeseiaceae bacterium | reverse complement strand
CGCTTTTGGGCCAGCTGCCGGCTCTTCCCCGCTGCCGGCCTTGTTTTGTGCACCGTCGAAATTTCGCCTGAGCCACCAGGTACGAATTGCGACAACTGTCGCTACGATCAGGACGAATCCGGCCAGTGCCACGAATGCGAAGAAGCCAATTACCACAGACATGGCGATTGTCAGCACGCCTACAACCACAACCAGCAGGTTTGCCAATGGGTTGCCGGACGGCATTTGTCTGTTTTTGAAACGCTGATTCAATGTATCGTTACCTGCTTAATCCGTCCTGGTGTAAAAACCTTCAAACCACGGCACCCAGGTTGCGCCGTCGTCATTCGACTGTTCGAAATACTGCCTGACACGACCGTCCGGTAACAGAGTCCACAATGCCCGAAACGGCGCAGTCGTGCCGTTGCCTACAGAGTGTATGTGCCCTTCCATTCGCATGCCATCTTCTGTGAGGCCGCCACGAACATTAATCTGGCTGCCACCCTCCGCATTCCATATCTGTACCCATTCATCCGTGGTTTTGTCGACGTAATTGACGCTCATCCCGGTGCCGCCGGACGTGTTGGTCCAGTTTTCGATGAGCACACAGCCTCTTTCCGCTCGGCGGATAACATTGGAGCCGGCCGGCGTGCCATTCGCGACGTGGACATCCCAACTGCCTATCCAGAAGTCGAACTCTTTGAAAGCCTCATCATGAACACAGGGATAGGCCAGCGCCGACATTTTTTCGATGACAGCGTCATAATCTGCACGCCCGGCCATTGAATTGATGACCGGATCAGCAATTACAAAACCCACAGACGAAAAGCCGGAATCCAGCAAAGTCTGTAGCTCGCCAACAGCTTTCTCGGGGTTTCCACCCGCGACCAGTATTCGTGCTTTTTCCATGCCAAGCCGAATCGGTGAAAACTCCAGCTCTGCAGCCCTCTCCAATGCTTTGGTGGCAACGTCGAGATCATCCGCCTCCCTCGCCTTGCCGGCCAGGGCGAACCACTCCTGTCCTGTCGCGGCGTCATTATTGCTGAGGTCCGCGAACTCCCTGGCTATATCACCGTCGCCCTGAGCGCCCACTGGCGACGTCAACAAAAGTATCAGCGAGAAGATGGCGACGTTGTTATTGTTCATTACTCTCTCTTTTCGTCACGTTTAGGACGTTGGCTCTGATTGTCATTTCAGACCCGCACGCGAAGACATGGTTCGCCGCGATATGCGCCTCCGAATGGCCATTTTCAACGACTGGCGACGAAAAAGGGTCCAAATTCAACAATACACAGACAATCGGGTTGAATCTGCCGCGGCCTGCGAGCAAAATGCGCCGTCCGGAGGGCAATCCGCCTGATTTCCAAAAAATTTATGGAAGATTGCTACGGATTGATCTTTAGTGATATTGCAGAAGTGCAGACTTAATGCAGCAAGTCAATGCACTGGTCTTGAAAACCAGCAAGGGTTTGTAGCCCTTCGTGGGTTCGACAAAACGCACCGCGTTTTGGACGCACGGAGTGCGCCCCGAAGGGGTGAGAATCGCCCAAAGGCGATTCGAGTCAATCCCACCCGGTGGTGGGAAGCAGTATGTGGAGAGGTGGCAGAGCGGTTGAATGCACTGGTCTTGAAAACCAGCAAGGGTTTGTAGCCCTTCGTGGGTTCGAATCCCACCCTCTCCGCCAAATCAAGAACGGGCCCAATGGGTCCGTTTTTTTTGGCCTGAAGGATCTTGCCTCGCCCAACTTTGTAACTCTTTGCTAACCTGAACACTATATTTGCTTGTGTGGTTCCTGGTGGATTGTAAATATGAAGCGATTATTCTGGGCAAACCTTGTTGGCGGAATCATTCTGCCACTGATCTTGCCGGCTGAAACATCATGTGCGAATGAATTAGAGATCCCTTTCGCACCCGAAGATGCAAGGTCCGTGCTACCAAGCCCTGACGGCGCTCACGCAGTGGGCGTTCGCTCTTTCTATTGGGTAGACAATACAAGGTCGAAAACCGGGCTGCCCGAAGATGGTGGCAATCGGGAAATCAGCGCTACAGTCTGGTACCCGGCAATAACGAAACCGAATCAAAAACCGGCACTCTACTCACCCGAAATCGAGAAGATCCTCGCGGCCGTCGACTCGGTGCCTGAAAACAGAAGGCAGTTCATCATGGCACATGAGCCGCTACTCAACGTGGCGTCACACTCTGTGCCAAAGGCGCACCCTGCGCCAACAGAAAATGGCTGGCCAGTTATCTTTTTCTCGCCCGGCGGCGACGTCTCACACTACGCTCAAACTGTGCTTGCGGAAATAATGGCCAGCCGGGGATTCGTATTTATCGCCATTGCACATCCATACAGTTCACTCGACGTTGCACCGGAGTCAGGTTTTTCAATGTCGCTGGATTGGGACCTTGACAACGAAGACCGGCAGCTTGCGGACGAAAACGATAATCGACTCGCACAAATTCTCGCTGAAGATGCCGCCTTTGTTGTCGATCAGATACGCGCTATCGCCATGACAGGCCATCCGCTTGCATCTGCTATTGATATGAATCGCGTGGGAATCGCGGGCCATTCTCGTGGAGGCAAAACCGTTGGACGTGCCTGCTCGACCAACGAGGCATTTCGGGCATGCGTTGTTATTGACAATATTGGCCCTGCGCGCGAGCGAATCACTGGCATCGACCAACCATTCCTTACGCTGCGATCTGACTGGGACGAGAACCGCGTTGCTGAGTTGCACGACTACCTTAGCCGAACCGGCAGTGTTGCCCACGACGTATTGTTGCTAAATTCAAACCATTTTTCGTGTAGCGACTTGCCGCTTTTCATCCCGGAATTGCAAGTGGAGGCGGTAGAGCCGGCCGAGAGCATCAATACCTGCGCCAGGATTATCGCCGCTTTTTTTGATGCATTCCTGTCAGAAGGCGCCAGCGAAACTATCAGTTGGATACCAGACGGTCTATCACGCCAGACATCAATTTCTCGGTTCAGTTCGACTGCAGTTGAGTGACACTTTCACCGGCAGTGATGTCCAATTTGCTGTTATCTGCCGACCGCCTGCTCACCGTCTTTCTCAGCCCGTCAAGCTGCTTCGAATCTCGTCTTGTTGTCGGCCATCCACTTCTCCATATCCTCTTTGGCGTGGCTGGAATTGTTCATAACATCGGCGTGGGCTTCCATGTAGTGGGGGCGTAGCGCATTCATCCAGTCCTCGAATGTCTCGCCTTCAGCCGTTACATCGCATAGATCACATTTTAGTGTCTTCATGGTGTTACTCCCCTCATTCTCTGCCGACCGCTTTGGGACAATAGCGGCCTCTCAATTAGTCTAGCAGGCTAGTGGCTGCTTTCGGCCAGAAACGGACGTTCGTTAAACGCACAAAACGTCATGAACTGGAGCAATGCCGAATTTCAGGCAACTACACCGAATAATCGACCAACTGCCGCCGTCAGTACCATTGCGAGCGCGCCCCAAAAAGTTACTCTAATAACACCGGCAATAATCGGTGCCCCGCCGGTACGTGCTGCGATACCGCCAAGAAGCGCCAGGAAAACCAACGATGAAGCAGCTACCGCAGGAATTAGCTGAGGTCCCGATATAGTCCACGCCACCATTAATGGCAATGCAGCACCAACGACGAATGTGCTCGCGGAAGAAAATGCGGCTTGAATGGGTTGGGCACTGACAGTCGCCGAGATGCCTATTTCATCTCGGGCATGTGCCCCAAGCGCGTCGTGAGCCATCAGCTGATCGGCAACCTGCTTCGCCAAGTCGGGATCAAGCCCCCTACCTTCGTATATTTCCGCAAGCTCGTCTCTTTCAAACTCGAAGTTTTGTTCCAATGACTGTCTTTCCAACTCCAGGTCGGCTTTCTCAGTATCGGATTGCGAGCTGACGGAGACGTACTCACCCGCCGCCATGGACATCGCACCCGCAACCAATCCAGCTACCCCGGCAATTAGAATACTGTCTTGCGTAGCACTTGCTGCGGCAACACCAATAATCAGACTCGCTGTGGAAACAATACCGTCATTTGCACCGAGCACTGCCGCCCGTAACCATCCAACGCGATGCACTCTGTGGACTTCATGGTGAGTCATGTAACGCCTCGCTGGGTCTTTCTGTTGTCAACAATCGATGGCCGCTTTGGGTCAATAGCGGCCTCTCAGCAGTTTAGCAGCCGAGTGGCTGCTTTCGGCCAGAAGCGGCCCCCCACAAGTGACCAGCTTGAGTCAGGAATTGCTTCTTGTCGACCATGCCTCGCAATTTTCGGGTCTTTCTACATGGTCCCGTAAATCAGGAATCCTTGAATGGTCAGTAATGCAAGCAGGGCAAGAACAAAGACTGCGTGAAAATTCTTGTTTCGGGTGGTCATTGCAATCCCCGATAAGATAATACTGAGTGGTTGCCCTACGTAGTAGGTGACGCCAAGCGCCAAAAAATAGTCAGTACCTTTGATCAAGGCAACACCGCTATCGACAATTTGTAATACTAGGAAAGTCCCGAAGATCCAGGCACGTTTCGCATAGTAGTACTCCTCGAATCCGTCATAGCCCGACAAGTTGACCGGGGACAACAAAGCGCACATTAGAAAAACAAGAAAAGCATAAAGAATGACAAGCAGATAAGCGCCAAATGTCCAGATCTCGATCTCGTTCAGGCTAAATTCCCACCACCACCAAAACACCGAGTACATGAACATGGTAAGGACCCAGCTCAAATGCACCCAATAAGGCCTTGCGTCCTCCGGGTGCTGAATAATGCGGCTCACACCCAGCAGGAGCTGCGCCATGCCGAGTCCGATGATGATGGACGTTAGAATTGATATGTATTCGAAAGCGTCCATTTGGCCAGACCTGTTCCGCTGGTTAATCTACTGGTAGGGATCGTGCAATTGAGCTACTGCTGCGAACTTGACGAATGTCGAGATTGTATCTGGAAAGCAGCCAACTAAGTGGCAAGACTTGGCCTAGACTCGCCGTTGAGTTGAACGGCCGCTTTGGGTCAAAAGCGGCCTCTCAAATCAATCTGGATACTAGCATCTGAGTGGCTGCTTCTGGGGAAGAGCGGACACTCGCCACTCAGAATATCCGGGGATGCGAGCGGCTGCTTTCGGCCAGAAGCGGCCGCTCGAATACGGAAACGGAGAGAAA
>JBLHLN010000188.1:0-5164 GCA_047620565.1 Woeseiaceae bacterium | reverse complement strand
GACTTCGCCTTTGAATATCCAGACTTTGACACCGATCACACCGTACGTTGTATGCGCTTCAGCAAAGCCATAATCAATATCTGCGCGCAGCGTATGCAGCGGTACCCGGCCTTCGCGATACCACTCTGAACGTGCGATTTCCGCACCGTTCAAACGACCACCAACTTTAACTTTGACGCCCTCTGCACCAACGCGCATCGTGTTTGTTACTGCACGTTTCATGGCGCGCCGAAACATCACACGACGTTCCAGTTGCTGGGCAATGCCCTCGGCAACTAATTGCGCATCCATTTCCGGCTTACGTACTTCCGAAATATTGATGCGTACGTCATTCACGTTCATTTCAATCATCTTGGCGACTGCAGTGCGAAGCTTCTCGATGTCTTCACCCTTCTTGCCAATAACGATTCCAGGGCGTGCCGTAAAAATCGTGATATTGGCTTTCTTCGCTGGTCGCTCAATATAAATACGGCTGACAGATGCATCTTTCAGCTTTTTCTTGATGAATTCACGCAACAGGTGATCCTGGCGAACATACTCAGGAAACGTCTTCGAATCCGCATACCACTTGGACGTCCAGTCCTTGACGATGCCTAATCGAATACCAATTGGATGTACTTTCTGACCCATGTTTATTTCTCATTGCCCATTTCGAAACGCCGAAATTGGATTGGTAAAACTTCTTTGCTCGTTTCCCAGTCAATCCTGGGCGATATATCTAATTCTGCGATCTTTATTCGTCGCCTACCCGGATGATGATGTGGCTATTGCGCTTGATGATGCGCGTACCACGACCCTTCGCCCGTGCCCGGTAACGCCGAAACGTTGGCGCTTCATTAATCTCAATTGTCGAAATCTTCAATTCATCGATATCCGCGCCGTGATTGTGCTCAGCATTTGCAATCGCCGACTCGAGCACTTTTTTCACAATGCGCGCACTCTTCTTCGGTGAAAAAGTAAGCGTTTTCAACGCGGCGTCCACATTCTTGCCACGGATAGCATCAGCCATCAGCCTGCATTTCTGCGGCGAGATACGCGCGTAGCGAAGTGTTGCTCCAACCTGCATTACTTACTCCTTCGACCTACTTCGTTTTTCGGTCACCGGAGTGACCCTTGAAGGTTCGTGTCACGGCGAACTCGCCAAGCTTGTGACCAACCATGTTTTCCGAAACCAAAACCGGCACATGCTGCCGACCGTTGTGCACAGCAATGGTCAACCCGACCATGTCCGGCAGAACCATTGAGCGACGTGACCAGGTCTTAATCGGTCGACGATCATTCGCTTTTGCTGCTACTGCCACCTTCTTCGACAGATGTGTATCGACGAAAGGGCCTTTTCTTATACTGCGTGGCATTTAAATATTCCTGGTTCCTGTCTTCTTTTCGCTCGCCGGGGCGAGCTCCTAACTCTTGTCTGCTATTTACGTTTGCGGCGACGAACAATCATGCTGTCCGTGCGCTTGTTCGAACGCGTCTTGTAACCCTTGGTCGGCGTGCCCCACGGACTCACCGGATGACGACCACCGGACGTGCGGCCTTCGCCACCACCGTGCGGATGGTCAACCGGATTCATAGCAACGCCACGAACCGTTGGTCGGACACCTCTCCACCGCTTGGCACCGGCTTTGCCGAGTTTGCGCAGGTTGTGCTCACCGTGCCCAACCTCGCCAACCGTCGCACGGCATTCAATGTGAATTTTGCGTGTCTCACCGGAACGCAGGCGTACAGTTACGTAAGCGCCCTCGCGCGCCGCCAGCTGCGCTGTGCCGCCCGCCGAGCGGACAAGTTGACCGCCCTTGCCAGGCTTCATCTCAATATTGTGGATTAGCGTGCCTATCGGAATGCACTTTAAAGGCAGTGCGTTGCCGGATTTAATCGGGGCCTCTTCACCACTGATAATCGGCGCACCATCTTTAATGCCTTTCGGCGCCAGGATGTAACGACGTTCGCCGTCCGCATACTTAATTAACGCAATATGCGCGCTGCGATTCGGATCGTACTCGAGACGCTCAACCACGCCCTGCACGCCATCTTTATCCCGCTTAAAATCGACAATTCTGTAGCGCTGTTTGTGTCCACCACCCTGGTGACGAACAGTTATGCGGCCGTTGTTGTTACGTCCGCCAGACTTTGACTTCTTTTCGATCAACGCACTGTGAGGTTTGCCTTTATGCAAGCCAGGTGTTTTGACCGCTACCTGAAATCTGCGTCCTGCCGAAGTCGGTTTTGATTTATGCAATGACATCGTTAGTTACCGTTAATCCTATTCGCCGCCGAGGAAGTCAATCGAGCTTCCCTCTGCCAGCTTTACGTAAGCCTTTTTCCAGGACGCACGTCTACCGGACGTCTGACCGTGTCGCTTCAGTTTGCCCTGATAGTTGGCAACCGTTACACCTTCAACCTTTACTTCGAAAAGTAGTTCGACCGCTTGCTTGATCTCACTCTTGTTCGCATCGGTGCGAACCTTGAATACGACCTGGTTGCGTTCCGCTGCCATGTGGCTTTTTTCTGAAAGATGCGGACCCTGCAAGACCGTCATCAGTCGTTCCTGATGTGCCGCAATGGTCATGACAAACGCTCCTCAATCAGCTTCAACGCCGGCAAGGTGATCAGCACCTTTTCGAAGCGCAATAACACGACCGGGTCAACTGCTGCAGCGTCGCAAATTCCAACGTCCTTAAGATTTCGCGCGGACAGAAATACTTTTTCGTCATATGCTTCGTTGACAATCAAAACGTTGCCCAGGCCAAGATCCTTGAGTTTTCCGGCAAGCTCCCTGGTCTTCGGCGCCTTCATTTCAATCGAGTCGGTAATGATCAATCGATCCTGCCGCACCAACTCGGAAAAGACCGAACGCAGCGCGCTGCGGTACATTTTCTTGTTTACTTTCTGGTCATGGTCGCGTGGCTTCGCGGCAAATGTCCGACCGCCACCAGTAAATATCGGGCTGCGAATCGTACCGGCGCGTGCACGTCCAGTGCCTTTCTGAGCCCACGGCTTCGCGCCACCGCCAGAAACCTGTGAGCGCGTTTTTTGCGCCTTGGTGCCGGCACGACCGCCAGCAAGAAACGCTGTTACAACCTGGTGTACCAGCGCCTCGTTAAATTTTGCGCCAAACGCGCTTTCAGCAACGTCGACCGTGCCACTGCCGTGCATCTTCAGCTTCATGATGCTTTCCTCGCTTTAACAGCGGGGCGAACAACAACCCGTCCTCCGGCATGGCCAGGAACGGCGCCTTTGATCAGCAGCAGGTTTCGCTCTGCATCGACGCGAACAACCTCAAGGTTCTGCGAAGTGCGTTGCACATTACCCATGTGACCCGCCATCTTCTTGCCCTTAAATACGCGACCGGGGGTCTGATTCTGACCAATCGAGCCGGGGGCACGATGCGCCAGCGAGTTACCGTGGGTTGCATCCTGCATTGAGAAGTTATGTCGTTTAATGGTTCCCGCAAATCCTTTACCGATCGAGGTACCGACAACATCAACTTTCTGACCGGCCTCAAACAAATCTACTTTGAGTTCCTGGCCAGTCGCAAACTCCCCCTCTTCCGGCTGTTCATCAGCGTCGAGGCGGAATTCAGTCATAAGGTCGCCGGCTTCAACCTTCGCAGCAGCAAAGTGGCCGGCTTCAGGTTTAGATACGCGGGACGCTTTGCGAGCACCTGCAGAAACCTGCAATGCACGATAGCCGTCATTCTCCACGGTCTTAACCTGTGTGATTCGGTTTGGTTGTGCCTCGATTACTGTGACCGGAATAGAAACTCCGTCCTCAGTAAAGACACGTGTCATGCCGCACTTGCGGCCAACAAGACCCATTGTCATCTCAAAAACCTCGTACTGACTTCGATTGGTCAGCGCCTATCTCAAATTCTGGTTTATCTTTCTAGCTACTTTCACCGCACCAACTTCGATTGGCTGATGCTGCGTTGTTAGCATTGCATTCGCTCGCCGGGGCGAGCTCCTACCATGCTCTAAATTTTTTCGTGAACCCTTCAGACACACGAAAGGGCCAACAATCGCCTGGAACACTTTTTGTGTTCCGATGCTCTTGAGCTGACCCCAATCCGGTAAAACCGGCGGTCCGGGATTTGCCGAGTCGCCTTCGGTTTCCTGGCGACCAAACTTTAAGCGCCACAAAAGTCGAAACTTATGTGGCCTTTTTCAGATCCTGGCCGACTCCCGGCCCGGCCAAGCTCTGCGAGCCCGCCATTATACGGCGGAAAACCCCTAATTCAAGCCATTTTCGACCTGATTTCGCGGTTTTTTTTACTTATCTCAGCGCCCCTGCGGTGAACGCAATTACTATCTATAACTATTTGTTTTTATTGAATAAATTGTTATTCAATAAAATGGCATCGACTAATTGAGCCTGATTTGCACATCGACACCCAATCCGCCTGCTCCGTTCACGGCCTGATCAGAGGTCGGCGCGGATTGATCTTTAGCATTCTGCCTGGTTATCAGTTGAGCTTTATCTGTACATCAACACCCGCTGGAAGCTCCAGCTTCATCAGCGCATCGACGGTCTTATCCGTAGGATCGACGATGTCCATCAGGCGCTTGTGGGTACGGATTTCATACTGATCACGAGCGTCCTTGTTGACGTGCGGTGATATCAGGATCGTGAAACGCTCCATTTTCATGGGCAGCGGAATCGGTCCCTTTACAGTTGCGCCAGTACGCTTTGCCGTATCGACGATTTCACGTGCCGAATTGTCGATCAATCGATGATCGAATGCTTTCAGCCTGATACGAATGTTTTGATTTGTAGCCACGATAATTTCCTAGTTAATATTCTCGATTGGCACGTTGTGCATAAATTGTAGCCAACCGCTAAAAACAATCGCTCGCCGGGGCGAGCTCCTACTTACAATCGCGGCTGGAAGCCGCTCCCACATCGTTTGTTAATTACTCGATAATCTTCGCAACGACGCCGGCACCTACCGTGCGGCCGCCTTCGCGGATAGCAAAACGCAGACCATCTTCCATCGCAATCGGCGCAATCAGGTTCACAACCATCTGTACATTATCGCCCGGCATCACCATCTCGGTGCCCTCAGGCAATTCACAAGCGCCCGTTACGTCCGTCGTACGGAAGTAAAACTGCGGACGATAGCCCTTGAAAAACGGCGTATGTCGACCACCCTCTTCCTTGGTCAGAA
>JBLHLN010000187.1:0-5166 GCA_047620565.1 Woeseiaceae bacterium | reverse complement strand
TCCGATGGCCGCAAACTGGAAGCTTGCGGTGGAAAACTACCAGGAGTGTTATCACTGCGCGTCGGCGCACCCGGATTACGCGAAGATGCATACCCTCATGCTCGACAGTAAAAAACGCGACCGGGTACAAAAACATATGCTGGACAAAATGCCGGCATGTGGTCTTCGGGATATGCTGATTGATCGAATAGACATGCGCGCCCGCCCGGGAGAGCAGGGCTATGGATACAGCCGCTCTGCCTTATTTGAAGGCTACAAGACCGGCAGCAGAGACGGCGAGCCCGTCGCGCCTTTACTTGGCCAGCTTACTGATTTCGACGGTGGCGCATCTGACCTGACGGTCGGTCACTGTTCCTTTCTACTCGCCTACAGCGATCATGTCGTCGCCTACGTATTTACGCCGGTTGATCAGTTCAATTGCGAATGCAAAATTTACTGGCTGGTTCGCGGCGATGCGGAGGAAGGCAAGGACTACAACCTTGATGACCTGACGTGGCTGTGGGACGTCACAACGCTTGCAGATGAAAAAATTGTCGTCGACAACTGGAAAGGCGTGCAGTCGCGTTACTACCGACCCGGACCATTTGCCGGCATGGAAATCGCAGAGCAGGTGTATGTTGAGTGGCTTCTGCAGGAACTGCGTCGTGCTCCCCAATTCGCCTGGGATCAAACGATAGCGCAGCCCCATTAATTACGGTTGCGGTTAGCTATCGCCGCCTGGTTCGACGTTCTTCTTACCCGGCTCACGTTCCCGGGTAGTGGTCGGGAAACACGGCATGCAGGTAACTGTAGATTGACTTCATTGCAGTGCCGCGATCAAACGTTTTCGGATGAATTAAACAGGCAAGCCAGAGACCATCAGTCATTGATGTCAGGACGTCAGTCACAGTCTGAGCATCGATGTCTGTGTAGCCGCCTTCGTGAATTATTTCTTCGGCAAGTTTCAGCATTATGTCGTCGTACTTTTCCTCGTACGCTGCGCAAATTTTTCGGTATGTTGGAACCGCTTTTGCCTCGCCCCAAAAAGCAAACCAGACCGCGAGCTTTTTGCGATCGCAGACGGTTGGTTTGAGGTCCATTTCCATGAGGGCAAGAATTTTTGCCGCGGCTTGTGGCGGGGAGCTGGCCACGGTCTGCATAAACTCGGCATCGTAGTCTTCGAACAGAAATTTCAGGGTTTCGTTGAGCAGGTTCCCCTTGCTCTTGAAGTGCAGGTTGACGATGCCCTGAGACAGCCCGGCTTCGCCGGCTACGTCAGCAAGCGTCATGCTTCCCAGGCCTTTCTTGGAAATGCACTTGATGGTCGCATCGAGCAGTTGTTGTTGCCGACGCTCTTTCGAAAGTACCCGGCGGCTTATTTTTCCGGTCGCGGTGACCATAGGTCGAAACTCACTGAATTTTCAATTACTTATAGCTAAGGTACGAATGTAACGCATTGTTACAATTAGGGATTGTGCCATAAAATGAATGAGTATTCATTCATAAATCTGGACTTCGGCCCTGTCCTCGTGAGATTCTAGGCTGCTCCAGACCAACAGGAGGCCCAATGAGGTCCCTCGCAAAATCCAATGCGCACTTCCGCAAAGCCGTCACACGGTTGCCGCTCGGCGTGGCGTCCAATTTTCGTTATTGGGGTGATGAAAAAACAATCTATGTGAAACGCGGCAAAGGTGGGCGACTCTGGGACATCGATGACAATGAGTACATCGACTACCGGCTTGCGTACGGACCGGCGATTCTCGGATATGCAGATGAGCGCGTCGACGAAGCAGCGCGCGCCGGCATGCAAGTAGGTGGCGTATTCGCGCTTGGTACCGAACTCGAATATGAAGTCGCCAGTCGCATCAGCAAAATGGTGCCTGCGGCCGAGCTGGTGCGTTTCTCAAATTCAGGCACTGAAGCAGTGATGGCTGCGCTTCGTATTGCCCGCGCATATACCGGCAAAGACGGGCACATTGTCCTCGAAGGTGGTTATCACGGCGTATTCAGCGAAGTGCTTTGGCATTCGGATGTCGAAAACTGGACGCCAGGGGTCGGCAATCCGCCTGTAGAGCCTTACGGTGATGGCGTGCCGCAGATTCTAAAGCCGCTCTTTCACACCGTGCCTTTGAATGACGCCAATGCGCTGGAAGACCTGCTGAAAAAGCATCACAAGAAGACAGGCGCATTTCTCATGGAACCCATCATGGGAAATTGTTGCGGTCTCAGTGCGACCGCTGATTATATGGCTGACGTTCGGGCACTGTGTGACAAATACGGCGTCCTGTTGATTATCGATGAAGTCAAAACCGGTTTCAGGGTGGCGAAGGGTGGTGTACAGGAATTGTTCGGTATCAAAGCGGATCTTTGTACGTTTGCCAAAGCGCTGGCAAACGGCTACCCGATATCCGTAGTTGCGGGGCGCGAAGACATCATGAGAAAAGTGGGCGATGGCGTCGTGCACGGCGGCACCTTTACCGGGCATTCGGTATCGCTTGCAGCCGCAAAAAAGACTCTGGAAATTCTTGACGAAACTGATGCACTTTCGACTATCAAGAAATATGGTGAGGAGCTGCAGATCGGCCTTGGCAATGTCCTGGAGACCCGCGGGATCGCACACAGTTTTGTGGGTCATCCGTCAATGATGGGCCTGTTCTTTAGCCACCAGCCGCCAGCCGACTATCGCGACTGGGTAAATACCGACTACGAATTCTATGATGCCCTTGCACCGGAGTTGCACGAGCTGGGCATCCTGGTTGAGCCTGACTCACGCGAGCCGTGGTTCATGTGTGAGGCTCATGATGTGAAATGTCTGGCCGAAACTCTGGACAAATTTGAACAGGCGGTGGACATTACGATTGATAAAATCGCCAGGAATAGCCAACAGGCAGCGCAGCTCGCCGTTCCGGACAAAGGCCCGGCTCCCGCAGCGTTGCATAGTCCCAATAACAGATAGAAGCGATCTCAATAAATGAAAACCTATGATGCCATTGTCGTTGGCGCCGGACACAACGGCCTTACGAATGCTGCCTACCTGGCGAAGTCAGGCCTGGATGTGCTGTGCGTTGAAAAAAACGAATACATTGGTGGCGCGACCGTCAGCCGGAATCTCTACAAGGATTGGTACTACTCCAATTGCTCGTATGTTTGCAGCCTGCTTAGGCCGGAAATATACCGCGATCTTGAGCTTGCAAGGCACGGCCTGCAAGTAACGCCATACGGTGGTGGCACCGTGTTTATGGAGAATGGCGACTACCTTGGCAATTATCCGGACGCAGAAGTTCATCATCGCGAATACGCGAGATTTTCGACGGCCGATGCGGACGCTTATGAAAGATATTCTGCTGACACCATGCGTCAATGCCGCTTCATTCGTGATTTTCTGTTAAGCACGCCGCCGGATCCGACATCTTTCAAACCTCGCGATCTGAAAGAGCTCGCTCATCTTGGCGCCAAGTTCTACGAAATGAGCGAGCAGCGCATGTACGACACGATTCGTTTCTGGACGATGAGCGTTGCCGACTACCTGGATGAATACTTCGAAACTGACGTTATCAAAGCGGCCTTGTCGGGCAGCGGCATTATTGGTACCGCATTGGGTATTCATTCGCCTGGTACTGCGTACGTGCTATTGCACCATTATATGGGCGAGGTTGACGGTAACGCCGGTGCCTGGGGATTCGCACGGGGAGGCATGGGTGCTGTAGCCGATGCCATTAGCAAGTCCTTTCTGGCTCTCGGTGGAGAACTGCGCACCGATGCCGGCGTCGAGCAGATTATTGTCAAGAACGGTAAAGTCAAAGGCGTTGCTTTAACCAGCGGCGAAGAAATTAATTCCCGAATCGTCGTCTCTGCAATGGACGTCAAACGTACCTTCCTGAAGTGCATGGACAAGAGTGATCTCGATGAAGATTTCTACAATCGGGTCAAAAATTTCAAGATTCGTGGTTCGTCAGGAAAACTGAATATCGCGCTGGACGGTCTGCCGACTTTCCCGGCATTGCCAAAAGGCAGCCCGTTGCTCGATGGTGATATGCACTTCATTGACTCGATGGAAAGAATGGAGCGCGCCTACGACGACTGGAAAGAGGGCACCTGGTCGAAAGATCCGTATGTGGACATGACCATTCCAACGATAACCGATCCGACCATGGCGCCACCGGGTAAGCATTTCATGAGTTGTTTCGTGCAGTATTGCCCGGCGACGATAGAGGGTCGCGAGTGGACAGATGAGGAGCGTGACCAGTTCGGCCAGACGGTAATTGACCAGATCTCCGAATACAGCCCTGACTTCAAGGACCTGATACTGCATTGCGAAGTGCGCACGCCGAAGGAAATTGAAAATGAGGCAGGCCTCACCGAGGGTAATATCTTTCACGGCGAATTGACGCTTGATCAGCTGATGTTCAATCGACCAGTGCCCGGCTACGCGCAATATCGCGGTCCGGTTGGCGGGCTCTATATGTGCGGTTCCAGTACCCACCCTGGCGGTGGAGTTATGGCTGCGCCAGGTTGTAATGCCGCGCGCGAAATTCTTCTTGATCTCAAACGACCGGATGTTACGCCGGCCAACTTCGGTGACGACTAATGAGTGAGAGATACGACGCGATCATTGTTGGTGCCGGTCATAACGGAATGGTGTGTGCTTCACTGCTGGCCAAAGGCGGCAAGAAGGTCCTGGTGCTTGAGGCGAATGAGCAGGTAGGCGGTGCTGCAGTAACCCGGTCGTTTGCGGAAGGTTTTTCGGTTTCGGCTTGTGCACATTTGCTGTATCAGCTGCAGCCGCAGGTGCGCAAAGACCTTGGTCTGAAGTTTGCTCTGGCTGCAGACAAAATGGGCACGATAGCCCTGGCGCCAGACGGCGATCACGTACGCATGAACGGCAACGAAGTTTTCGGTGTCAGCGAGGACGACGCCGAACAATTCAGGAGATTTCGTAAGCGAATGACGCGTTTCGCCGACTTCCTGAATACTTTCTTTAATAAAACGCCACCACGATTGGCCAAAAATGCCCCGAAGTCGGACTTGTTGACGCTTGCGCAGCTCGGTTTCGACTTACGTCGTCTCGGCAAAGTCGAAATGCAGGAGTTCCTGCGCCTGATTGGCATGAACATCTTCGATGAACTCGAAGAGCGCTTCGATAGCCGATTGCTGAAGGGTGCGCTTAGCCTTGACGCTGTTCTTGGC
>JBLHLN010000186.1:0-5176 GCA_047620565.1 Woeseiaceae bacterium | reverse complement strand
GAACAATGGCACCAGGATTCAGGTTGAATTTCGACTGCCCGAAAATGTGCGGGTGTCCGTACCATGGCAACAGGCAATCAATTCGGAGACAACATATTTGCTCGCTGCGTCACCTGAAAGTGCGAACGCGCCGGCGGTATTTGGAAATTTTGATTACCGCGAAATTGGTATTCCAGGCGCCGTGCTCAGAGTCAGCATGTTGAACGGCATTAACGAGATGGATAATGACAGAATCGCTCGCTGGATCGAAGCTACCAGCACAGATGTCACGCTTGCCTACGGTCGTTTTCCGAACCCTTCGCCGCATATTGTCGTTATTGCTGTAGGCGACGGGCGCGGCAACAGCCGCAGTGTCGTCCCGTTTGGTCGCGTCATACGCGACGGTGGCGAGACGGTGGAGCTATTTGTTGATCAGACCCAACCGCTTGACGCCCTGCTGGGTGACTGGACCGCAACACATGAATTCAGTCATATGTTGTTGCCGTACATTGACAGTCGGCAGCGCTGGATGTCAGAGGGATTTTCGCAGTACTACCAAAACGTATTGTTAACACGCTCAGGCGCCTACGATGAACAATATGCCTGGCAAAAGCTTTACGACGGGCTGGAGCGTGGCCGCAATTCCCGACCGGAGTTGTCGCCGAATGAAGCCGCGGTCGCCGGCATTAGGTCCAGCCGCATGAAGGTGTACTGGAGTGGCGCAGCGATTGCGTTAATGGCCGATGTTGCTTTGCGCGAACGATCGGACGGGAACGAATCTCTCGATTCAGTGCTGGGAAAATTTCAGGCGTGTTGCCTGCCTTCCGCCCGCGTATGGGATGGCAAAGAACTATTCGAAAAACTGGATTCGCTGGCCGACACGCCGGTCTTCATGTCCCTGTATCGTCGCTACGCCAACACGGCCGGTTTCCCGGACACCATCCCGACACTTGCGAGGCTCGGCATCGAAATCGACGACGGCAAGGTTAGCGTAAGGCGAAACGCTGAACTAAGCAGTATTCGGAGCGCTATAACAAAGACGGACTTCAAAGCCGCTGGTAATCGCGAGCGGCTAGCAGCGAATTGAGAGATCATAGGGAGTGCGGACAGATATTTTGCTGCGGCATTCCTGATATATACTAAGCGGCCGTTTTCTGCCGTCGAAAATTCATGAATAGCAGCAGCTCTGCCGTCGACATTAGCAAGGTCGCAGGCGATCAAGCCAAATCCATTCGGGACCAGGTGGCGGTTGAAGAACCGCTCGAGATCCAGCTTTGTGCGCCGACTGCAGAAGGCTCGGCTGCGAAGTCGATTTCGATCACGATGCGAACCCCGGGTGACGACGCGGAACTGGCCCTTGGTTTTTTGCTTACCGAAGGCCTGATTCAGTCGCCTGACCAAGTGATTGGCGTGACGCATCACGGCGAAAAGGGTGACGTTACCGGGCTGCAAAATATCGTCAGAATCGAATTGCGCGCGGACGTCGATATCGCTATCGACCGGCTACAGAGACACTTCTATACAACCTCCAGCTGCGGCGTATGCGGCAAAGCGTCGCTGGATGCCCTGAGAGTCACCGGGCAAGGGTCCCTGTCGCAACAACAGACCGTATTCGAACGAGACATGATTACTGCCCTGCCGGACCGGGTACGCAAGGAGCAGCCGCTGTTCGCGGCAACCGGTGGGCTGCATGCCGCAGCCGTATTCGGTTCGGATGGTGAAATCCTGGTCGTTAGGGAGGATGTTGGGCGGCATAATGCGACCGACAAAGTTGTTGGCCATTTGTTGACTGCGGGCCAATTGCCGGGACACCGGTACGGATTACTGGTCTCCGGGCGCGCCAGTTTTGAATTAATGCAAAAAGCGCTGGTCGCGGGCATTCCGTTTTTGGCGGCCGTTGGTGCACCATCGAGTCTTGCGGTACAAACGGCGAAGGAATTTGACATGACCCTCGTTGGGTTTTTGCGAGGTGGCACTTTCAATATTTATGCGGGCGAAAGCCGCATTGGCAATGGAAAATAAGAATTCATGGCGACAAAATACGACGCGGCGATTGCCACTGAAATTATCCAGAGTTTTAACGCAAAACCCGAAATGCTGGTGCAGATTCTGCACGCGTTCATTACGCGTTATTCGTATGTCAGTGAACAGGCGATTCGGCAAATCGCCAACGAGATCAATTTATCCCGCGCCGAAGTGCACGGCGTGGTTAGTTACTATCATGATTTTCGTACCGAGCCACCCGGCAAACATGTCGTCAAGATTTGCCAGGCGGAATCGTGCCAGGCGATGGGTAGCCGCGAACTGACCGCACATGCCGAACAGACAATCGGTGCACAAATAAACAGCACAACCAAAGACGGCAACATCACCCTTGAGCCGATCTATTGCCTCGGCAATTGCGCCTGCTCGCCGGCCATCATGATCGACGAAAAAGTTTACGGCCGTGTTGACGCTGAAAAGCTCGACGGCCTCATTGACCGCTGCGCAAGGTCATAGCCATGACCGATACAATCACAGTATATGTTCCGCGAGAAACCACCGCAGTTTCACTTGGCGCAGATGAGGTGGCCGAAGCAATCGCTGCCCTGGCAAAGAAGAATAAGGTTAGCGTCGATATCGTGCGCAACGGATCCTGGGGGATGTGCTGGCTTGAGCCGTTGATCGAGGTCGTTAGCGGAGACGAACGAATCGGCTACGGACCCGTTTACCCCGATGCTGTCGACAGTTTGTTTGCTGCAGATTTTCTGCACGGCGGCGAACATGAGCTAAGGCAAGGTCCGGTCACGCAGATTCCGTATCTCAAAAAACAGGACCGCTGGACGTTTCGTCGTTGCGGTTTGATAGATCCATTGTCGGTCGACGAATACGAGGAACACGGGGGATTCGCCGGACTGAGAAAAGCGTTTGCCGATGGCGCAGATTCTGCGCTGGAGCAGGTAAAGATATCCGGGCTTCGAGGTCGTGGCGGTGCCGGCTTTCCAACCGGCATCAAATGGCAAACTGTTGCTAGTGCCGTGGCGGAGCAGAAATACATTACCTGCAACGCAGACGAGGGTGATAGCGGAACATTTTCTGATCGCATACTGATGGAGTGCGATCCTTTTACACTCATTGAAGGAATGCTTATTTGCGGATTTACGGTCGGCGCCAGCAAGGGCTATATATACCTGCGATCTGAATATCCGTTGACGAGATTAATTCTGGAAAAAGCAATCGAAATCGCCCGTGAAAGCGGCTGGCTTGGTAGTGATATTCAGGGCAGCGGCTTTAATTTCGATATTGATTTACACCTGGGCGCAGGCTCTTACGTATGCGGTGAAGAAACCGCAATGCTCGAAAGCCTCGAGGGCAAAGCCGGTATAATTCGCTACAAACCACCGCTGCCCGCACTGCAGGGATTATTTGGCAAGCCAACTGTAGTCAACAACGTTGTCACCCTGGCTTCTGTCCCTGACATTCTTGCACTCGGTGGCGGCGCCTATGAGGAATACGGCGTTGGCCGATCGAAAGGCACGCTCGCCTTTCAGTTGGCAGGCAATATTAAGAGAGGTGGCCTGGTTGAAAAGGCGTTCGGCCTGACACTTCGTGAGCTGATCGAAGAGTGGGGCGGCGGTACCGCAAGCGGTCGCAAGATTCGCGCAGTGCAGATCGGTGGTCCATTGGGCGCCTACTTTGCAGATGAGCACCTCGACACGCCGATGGACTATGAGGCCTTTGCGGCGGTCGGCGGCATGATCGGCCACGGTGGGATAGTAGTATTTGATGACACGGTGGACATGGCGGCACAGGCACGCTTCGCCATGGAGTTTTGTGCAATCGAATCCTGCGGAAAATGCACCCCTTGCCGAATTGGCGCGGTTCGTGGAGTCGAGGTTATTGATCGCATCCTTGCTAACGAAGCTCGCGATGAAAATCTTAATCTTCTCAATGACTTATGTGACACAATGATTGACGGCTCTTTATGTGCGATGGGCGGAATGACACCGTTTCCTGTGCGCAGTGCTGTAAAATACTTTCCCGAGGACTTTAATAAATGAACCCAACCACGCAGCAGGATTTCGGCACGCCGGCCAGCGACCTCGAGGAAACAGTCAAAATCGAGATCGACGGACTGCCCGCCACCGTAAAAGCAGGCAGCACCATTATGCGTGCCGCTCGCGAGTCTGGCGTGGATGTTCCCAAACTTTGCGCTACCGATAACCTGGAGCCGTTCGGTTCGTGCCGCCTTTGTGTCGTCGAAATCGAGGGCCGTAAAGGATACCCGGCATCCTGTACCACTCCGGTGGAGGAAGGCATGAAGATCCGCACACAAACGGATCACCTTGCGAAGCTGCGCCGCAATGTCATGGAGCTGTACATCTCCGATCACCCGCTCGACTGCCTGACCTGTTCGGCAAACGGTGATTGCGAACTGCAGGACATGGCTGGCGCTGTCGGTTTGCGTGACGTGCGCTACGGTTTCGATGGCGACAACCATCTTAATGAAGAAACCGACACCAGCAATCCATATTTTTCGTTCGACCCCAGCAAGTGCATCGTGTGTTCGCGTTGCGTACGTGCCTGTGATGAAGTTCAGGGTACGTTTGCGCTCACGATTGAAGGCAGAGGTTTTGAATCAAAGGTAGCCGCAAGCATTGGCGAAAGTTTTCTTGATTCCGAGTGTGTTTCCTGCGGCGCCTGCGTACAGGCATGTCCAACCGCAACGCTGATGGAAAAATCAATTATCGACAACGGCCAGCCGGATCACAGTGTAGTGACAACCTGCGCTTACTGCGGGGTCGGCTGTTCATTCAAAGCTGATATGAAGGGTGACCAGGTTGTGCGCATGACACCCTACAAAGATGGCCAGGCGAATCACGGCCACAGCTGCGTCAAAGGGCGATTTGCGTGGGGTTATTCGACCCATCAGGAACGCGTGATGGATCCGCTAGTTCGCGACAGCATTCACGATCCGTGGCGCAAAGTCAGTTGGGACGAGGCGATTCAGTACGCGGCGAAACGCTTCAAGGAAATTCAAAAAGAGTACGGCCGCAAGTCAGTAGGCGGCATTACGTCATCGCGCTGCACAAACGAAGAAGTTTATATCGTGCAGAAACTTGTTCGCGCGGGCTTCGGCAATAACAACGTTGACACTTGCGCGCGCGTCTGTCACTCGCCGACCGGTTACGGACTAAAACAGACGCTCGGCACTTCA
>JBLHLN010000185.1:0-5189 GCA_047620565.1 Woeseiaceae bacterium | reverse complement strand
CCGTAACGCCTGGCAAATAATGAAACGAAACTCCACTTTCTTGTAGCGTTTTATCGCGAATGCGAGGTAATAGCTCAAAAGGTAGGAATAAGGATCGTCGAGCTGCAGAAAAACCGTGACGACGCGCTTTTTCATGGTCAACAGACGACGAAACTCGATTAGCTGTCGCCGGATCGTGATGACTCTTTTATCGAGAATGAAAGATAGGTACAGCGAAAACAGCTTGCGCTTCATTTATTCATCGTCACTTAGATCGTCATCCCATGCTGCGCTGGGTTTCCAGAGCAACTCATCAAGATCAGGTTGCCAACGGTACTTTTTCATATCTATTCGGCCATTGAGTATAGCGACATCTTCCTGCATCAGCCGCTTCGATTGCTCGTTGAAGGCATCCGTACCTTGTGCAAATGCAATCTTGCCCGATGACTGGATTACGCGGTACCAGGGAACGTCATGCCCTTTCGGCAACTGCCTCAACGCGTAACCAACCTGGCGTGCACCGCGAGGAACGCCGGCAATTTCGGCGATCTGACCATAGTTCGCGACACAGCCTTGCGGAATATCCCGTATCGTATTCCAGATACGCTCGTTGCGTTTCTCAGTGGCTGTTTTCACCGCAGCAAATCATACCGAATTTCGGTTAGAAATCATACAGATAGCTCTTTTCAATCGTTGCTCTCAGAGTGGTTGGCCGGGATCAGCCGACGCCGAGCCGCAGCTGAATTTCCTTCCTGGCTTCTTTCAATACTGTATCGCGATCGAGGCTGTCGAGAATTTCCTGCACCACTTGTTTCGGTCCACCCTCACCCCAGGATTTTCCTTTCGACAAGTATTCGGCCGCGATCTGGCCAACGACGTAAGTGCTGTAGTAGGCAATAGCACCTTGCGCGCCAGCAGTAACAATTGTCGATAAACCGGCTGTACCAACCTTCAATGCGCTCGAAACAAAGTGCAACGCCCACACAGTTCCCATCAATGCTGCGGCTTCAGCCACAATAACGCCGACCAGCGAGCCGGCTTCCCTGCGACTGATCGGCAAGTCGTACACTTTTGACAGATGCATCACCATGCCGACGTCGATAAACGCTGCTGCGAACAAATCCGCAACCGGCACCGGGTTGAATGCAACAGCCACGCCTTTGGCAACACAGTAGGTCCTTACCAGCTTGTCGCCAATTTCGCGGCGAGCGTGAAGTATACGTTTGCCGACCTGGTCACTCAGATCTGCCGCAAACAAACTCGCGTTCAATGCCACAAGCGTTTTACCTTCGTTTTCGAATATGTCCCAGAGTCGAATGCGCAACTGTTGAATATCCGGGTCGCGCGCCCGCTCCGTAGTCGTCTCTACACCCGCATCGTCCACGTCGAACACCTGTTGCGGACGTGGCTGCGCAGCAACTGCCAATACATCATCTGTTTGTACCAGGCCTGCAGTTTTCGCACGCACTGAAGCAAGCAATGATTCCAGTTCATCGCTCGTATACAGGTCCGTTTTATTGAGTGCGACAACGACGGGTCTGCCCTGCATCAGCAACGTTCTCAGAGACTGCAATTCGCTGTCCGTAATGTCGCCATCGACGACAAAGATCACAAGATCGGAACGTCGTGCGACCTCCTTCGCCATTGATTCGCGGTCTTCGCCACCCGCTTCGTCGAGACCGGGTGTATCGATGAGGAATACTCCACCGGCATCGATCTCAGACCATTGCTGCATTGAGGACTTTTTCGTTTCGCCATGTAGCGGGCTAACGGAAAATTTCTGCTCACCCATCAACGCATTCAGAAGTGATGACTTGCCAGTGCTGACTCTGCCAAACACGGCAATGTGCAGGTGGCCATGCTGCAGTTTGTCGAGCATGCCCTGCACGGCTTCATAGTCGTGCGACAGAGATTCGCGAATGCCTGCAGGGAGGCGCGAATCGCTTATGAGCTCATTGAGGCTTTCCCGTGCCAGGTCAAGATGAGCAGAGCCGCCATCGGAAACCGTCTCAGTCTTTTTTGTCGCCCTGATCCAGGGCCATTTTGGCAACCTGTCGAACGCCCGCTTCAATATGCTCACTGATTCCTTCCTCAAATGCCTGCGCGGCCCCGGCGGGATCCAGCTCGCCGTTTTTTGTTAGCGTCAGCACAAGACTCCGACCTAGCGCGTCGAAGATAAGTCCGTAGGCTACAGCATGAACAAGACCGCCGGCGACTGTGCCAAGACCCGGAAATGCCTTCAGACCATTGCCGGCCACGGCAAGACTTAATGGCAGCGCCTTTCCGGCGCGACTTTGGCTGAGATTGAGAAACTCTTCGATATCGAGGTCGCGCGGCGCTGCGCCGAACAACTTGCAAAGCTCACGGGTCATAGAGGTTCCAATGTAACCCTGGATAATGACGTCTGAACCCGGACTAACGGCCGCGAGCGCGCCGACCACAGCCTTGCGCGTTGAGCTACGAATAATTTGTTCCGCCCGCAATTGCCGATACTCACCTTCCGCTTCGGCGAGTTTCTCTGCGGCAAGTCGGAACACGGCGCGATCCCGACGCACATCGAGTGAAGCAGCGTCGTCACCCAGCAAGCGATTGATCGCAACAACCAGCACACCGATATCCGCTGGCCGCCGGCGGCGCACGCTGGCTTCCTCGCCATCCGCGTTTTTCTTAATAACGTCCAGCTCGCCACCGGCGCTTACCGCCACAACCTGGTCGCGCAATGTTTCACCACCAAGATCACTGATGTGGTCAAGCAGTCGCTCCAGCAAAATGGCCTGTTCCTCGCGGCTGTATCGGTCGGATTTGTTCATGACCAACACCAACGGTTTTTGCAGCGCGAGCAGCCACTTCACGGCAGCACTTTCTGCGCGGGTCAGATCGCCATCACAAACGAATAGCACGACCTGCGATCGCCGCGCCTCCTGTTCTGCAATTTC
Source organism: Woeseiaceae bacterium (assembly GCA_047620565.1). Classification (GTDB taxonomy): domain Bacteria; phylum Pseudomonadota; class Gammaproteobacteria; order Steroidobacterales; family Woeseiaceae; genus SZUA-117. The sequence goes on along the minus strand of JBLHLN010000185.1, from coordinate 2,274 downwards.
ATCAAGGCCCGACTCGTGACCGCCCGTACCCGGCACATCCGTTAGTAAAATCTGCGTCCCGTCCTCGGCGCGCCAGCGATAGTGGCGAATGTTGATCGTCGATCCACCCACCGGATCAATGGTGACATCAGCTTCCGGGATCAGCGCTTTTATCAGTGAACTCTTGCCCGTGCTGACTTCGCCGAAAAAGCACAAGTGAACCGAGCCCTGCGCCTGCCGCGCTGCAAGTTCTTTCAGTTCGGCCCGGGCATCGCTTGTGTCCACACCCGAGCGCTCCGCGTTGTGCAATCGCTGTGCAATATCTTCCTTGCGCAGTTGTTGTCTGGAATCACCAGGCTGTGAAATCTTGCGGCGCACCAACAGGCGAATCATCAACCAGAGGGCGGCAACGACAAGCAGCACCATGACGGCGACATAGCCATACAGGAGAATGCGCGGCCCCTGCACGAGGCGATCCCAGACGTTTAACGCGGACTCGGTGACGAACAACATCGCAGCGATGGCGATGACAAACACCAGCAGTATCAGCAGGCCTATAGACAGTCTTAGAAAGCGATCCAGCTTCATGGTCGGAAAGACTGCCCGATTCCCGGGCGATTAGAAAGCTCAGGCTGTGGTGTCGGCGACTGTTTCTATTTGTAAAGAAGGGACAAGACTGCTGTTTTGACCCGTCGGTTCTTGGGATAATTGGCAATCGAATTGCAGGGCTTGACGAGGTTCCTGAGTTGTTGTTGCAGATCCAACACAAATCATTGTTTTTGTTGATTTTTTCGGCATTCGTGTCCGTTCTGACGGGCGCCTGTACACATTCTGCAATTGCTCCCGAGACCGCAGAACCGGTGATTCCCGGCACCTGGGAGCGCGGTGGCGAGGTCGGCGCCGTCGATTCCAACTGGCTGGCAAGTTTTAACGATCCGCAAATCTCCTCGTTGGTGCAGGAAGCCGTCACCAATAACTACACGCTCGCGCAGGAACGTGCCCGCCTTTATCAGGCAGAACAAACTGTCGTCATCACGAAGGCAAATCGCTTCCCCGATCTCGATGTTTCTTTAAACGGATCGCGGCGCGGCATCGAAGATGCCAGTAATGCCACTGTCATTACCGAGTCATTTGATGTCTCCGCAGATGCCCGCTGGGAAGTGGACCTGTGGGGACGCCTGAGCAAACAGCAGCAGGCCGCACAACTTGAATATGCTGCGCAGCAGGCTCGACTTGAACTGACGGAACGCAACATCGCCGCCGGCACTGCCGCGTTGTTCTTCGATGTTCTTCAGGCAAGGCAGTTGCTGGAAGTTGCCAAACGACGCCTGGACAACACGATCGTGAGTCACGACATCGTTGCCAGCGGCTATCGCCAGGGATTGAACGATGCGCTGGATCTTTACCTCGCCAGGAACCAGGTTGAACGACAGGAGGCGAATTACGCACAACAGGGGCAACTTCTGACGGAAGCGATCGCAGCCTTGCAGTTGTCGCTGGCGCGCTATCCGGACGGTCGAATGGCTATCATGAGCGAGTTGCCGGTCATCGAGGATCCGATACCGGTTGGCCTGCCCTCGGAGTTACTGATGCGGCGATCCGACGTGCAGGAATCGTGGCTTAGTCTTCTGGCCGCCGATGCTGAACTTGCAGGCGCGCATAAGGCACGCTTCCCAAGCCTGACGCTGGTCGGCGGCGCCAGCCTTGCTTCAATCGATTTCGCCGATCTGTTTGATGGCGACGCCTCGACCTGGTCAATTGCTGGTGGATTATCCCAACCATTGTTCAACGCAGGTCGACTTGAAGCGCTGGAACAGCAGGCTTATGGCCGGGTGCAGCAGGCGGAACAGCAGTACCTCGACCTTGTTTACCGGGCATTTGCGGACGTGGAGAATGCCATCTCGCGCTCAGAGTCACTGAAAGAGCGCTACGAGTCTTTTTTAGACGCAGAGACAAATTCCGCCGCTGCGCTGAGCCTTGCGCTCGAACAATACCAACGTGGATTGGTCCCATATACCACTGTACTTGAATCGCAGCGGCAGGCTTTTGACGCCGAAGCAACTGTGGTCCAACTCAGGAATCAATTGCTACAGAACCGCATCGACCTTTACCTGGCCCTAGGCGGAGACTTTGCGACCGATTAAAAATTCGGCCGCCAAAAAACCTATGCAAACTAAATTGAAAAAGTTCATACCCCTGGCGATTCTTGGCGCGCTCCTCCTGGCTGCAATGCTTGTGCGAATGAATCCACCGGAGGCGCCACAACGGCCGGCATTTAGCGGACCAATGATGGTC
>JBLHLN010000184.1:0-5189 GCA_047620565.1 Woeseiaceae bacterium | reverse complement strand
GCGGCGATCGATCAACAATTTGTTTGCGTCGTACCAGGAGCTCGTCGGTCAGGGCTGGCACCTGGATGTCATTGTCGAATCCCAGCCTGCAAGTACTGACATTGCGTTACCAGTGGTTGCGTTACGCTCGCCACATAGCGGACCAGCGTTGTGGCTGATTAGTGGCATCCACGGCGAAGAGCCTGCCGGACCCAATGCGATTTCCAATGCAATTGACGACATTGCAGCACTCGGCAAGCAATATCCTGTCGTGCTGATGCCCTTGTTGAATCCGCATGGATATGTGCGTAACTGGCGCTACCTAAATGTACCGGTATATTCGGCGACAATAGAAGGGCAGAGTGTCGGAGACTCTTCGCATGTATTGCCTGACCCGAACAACCCGGGTGCGGCGCGTGCGCGCGCATCGAGCGACGAAGCGGCCGGGATTTCACGCTACATCCTGAAAATGTTGAGCGTCTATCCGCCCCGTTACAGTATTGATCTGCACGAAGATAATTTGGTCAGCGAAGGTTATGTGTATTCGCAAGGCGTGCTCGGTGCGGCTGATCCGTTTGCTGCAGAGGCAGTCAAAGTTTTCAGAGACAACAATATCGGCGTACGAATGTCCGGAAAGACGCGCTTCAACGAAGAGATTGTCGACGGCATCATCGGGCCGGTTGTTGATAGTTCGATTGATGAGTTTATGAGTGCCGACCTGGTTATCGATGACGGTCGTAAGATCGCAGGTCCGGGCGCATCAACAGTGCTGGTGTTTGAAACGCCGGCAGAGAACCAGTCGCTGGAGCAGCGTGTCGATGCACATGTGCAATTAATTCGCCGGGTTTTGCAGTTGATTGGTGGTCAGTGATGGCTATCTGAATTCGCGGCTGAAGCCGCTCCCACAAAGCCGCTCCCACTAATTATTGATTTAGCGGAAAACCAATCGATTCCAGCAGTGCCAGGTAACGGGGATCCGCAGGCATTGTGTCCGAGGTGGCCCAACCGAGGTTGTCGGCCAGAAAGACGCTCGCGAACATCCTCAGTGGACTATTTGATTCGACGACTCGGGTTATTAGCTCAATGAGCGCGTCTGTATCTCCTTCCAGCGCAAAGTAGTAGGCAACACCCGCATCAACGATGTCTGGATCTTTCTTTAGCAATGCTTCAAAACGAGCTTTCGCAAGGGCGTATCGATCTTCGTTGCCGCAAACTTTGTAACTCCACGCAAGCCATGAATCCATCAAGGGGTCAGGCGTGCCGTTAATGAGCTGCTCGACGCTTTTCGCTTGTGACAGTGCAAGGTCACATTGCCCATTCAGGGCAAGTGCTACTGAGTGCTTGATGTAAGACCAGCGCGAGTTCGGATGAAACCGGTTCCAGTCACCCAGCGCCTTGGCTGCGGCGGGAAAATCGCCGTCAAATAACGCGGAAAAGCCGACCGCATGCATCGAACTGGAGTCCAGCGGATCCATTGCGAGGGCACGGGCCGCAATCTCGCGGGCGTATTCGGTTCGTAACGTGAATACAAGGAAGTCCGCGTATCGATGGAACGGCACCGGACTCAGCGGCGACGCAGCTATTGCGGCCTCGTAAGCATTATCGGTCTCCTTCCAATCAAAAATATAGTACTGGTTGATCGTGCCGACTGCGGTGTGTGCTTCCGCCATTTTCGGAGCCAATGCCGCTGCGGTGTATGCCGCATTGCGAGCCTCACCAAGAATTTCGTCGAAATTGTCCATGCCATAAGAAATCATTTGCGACATGGCATCGGCGATGTCGGCATGTGGGCGCGCAAACTTTGGGTCGAGCCGGATTGCCTCACGTAATTCATTCAGGCCCTCGTCAATCGACTCACTGTTGGTTGACTGAATCAGGAAGTGGCCGCGCAAGTAGTGTTCGTACGCGGTCGGATTTTCCGTGCCCATGAATGTAGCGGGCTCAAGCACTTCGTCAGACACTTCGAGACGAAGCCCGTTTTTTATGGACGCAACGATGGACTGTTCCAGCGCAATCAATTCAGTTGCGGGCGCGACTACACGCTCACCCCAAACCTGCGTTTCATTGCGCGTATCGACGAATGACGTTGATACAACGATTTGTTCGCCAACTCTTTCCAGTCTGCCCTTAATAACACCGTCGACATCCAGTATTTGAGCAAGCATGGCCGGGTTATTGGCTTCGTCACGCACCCTAAAAGATGCGCTCTTGGAAATGACGTCGACGTTTGGCACGGTCGCGAGCCAATTTATAAGACTTTCTGCTATGCCGTCGCACAGAAACTGCACATTTGGATCGTTGCCGGTATTTTCGAAGGGTAGTACTGCGATTGTGCGCGCTGGTTCAAGGGAATCTGTATATGCCCGCGTCGTGGGCGGCGTAACGTTCCAATACCAGGCGACGCTGGCAACGGTAGCAATAGCAAACAGGGTGTAGGCGCCGATCTCAGGCCGGGAAAAATCCTGTTCTCCAACCTCCCCATGTCGCCAATTCCAAACTACGGCAGCGGGGAAGAGTACGACGGCAGCGATAATGCTCGCTGTTAACAGGCGTGAGTCCAATTGGTAGTTGTTGATGAAAAACTCAACTGCCTGCAGCCAGATGAATGTGACACCGGGATAGGCGACCAGGACTCGCCAAATGCGTCGCTCAGTGAATGCCGAGAAGAGCTTACTCATTCGTCCATTCTCGCGGATAAGACGCCAAAAAGCAGTAAACGTGCCGAGATTACTATTGGCGGCAACGAATACTTGCTCTGCAGGGTGCCTCGCGGGACACTCCGGCAAGGAATTCACTGGATTCGGGGGTCAGGGTTTGCCACGCACTATTGATTTAAAACAGTCAGACCGGGTTCACGGGACGGTGGCGGACTCTGTGCTTTGTATTAGCGCGGATGAATTGCTGAACAGCAATGAAGATGACCTGGTTGATGTTGTGAGGTCTGCTTGCATTGAGCCGGGTTTCTTCTTTGTCGACCTCTCCTCATCGCAGCAAGAATCTCTTTCGACAGCGCTTGTGCAGATGGAGCGTTTCTTCTCGCTGCCGGATGATGACCCACGTAAACAGGATGTGCGGCAAGACGATACAGCTGATACCGGCTGGGTGCCCAAATTTACCGAGCCTGCGTACCAACCGGACACCGTATCCAGCCTGGAAGCCTACGATTTCGACATAGAAAATGTGGCTCGCAGTGATGATGACAGGTGGCCGCGCCTGTCGAATTTTCGCATTGACCTGACCGCTTGCTGGGACGACTGGACGAAACTCGGGGACTACATTCTTCGGCTCATCGCACGTGCGGCGAACATGCCTGCAGACTTTCTGTCTGAGCATTGCAATTCGCAGGCATTGAGCACAATGCGGTTACTGCATTATGGACCGGAGAAAATATCAACTGACCGCAACGTTGGCATATCGGCGCACACGGATTTCGAATGTATTACTTTGTTGTACCAAACGGCACCGGGCCTGGAATTGCTGGACGTCAAAGGTAGCTGGCTGGACGCACCTGTGCGTGACGGTTGTATCGTGGTTTTGCTCGATGACATGCTGGAGCACTGGACGAATGGATTGTTCAGGGCTACCGGACATCGTGTTCGCAATACGGAAGAATTGCGTTTCAGTATCGTAAAGTTTGTTGCCGCAAATGACGATATTGAGATTGCGCCGCTGCCGCAATTTGTGACCGCAGAATCACCGCAGCGTTATCCGCCGATTAGTCAGGAGGAGCATATAGATAATGAGATTCAGCGTGCTAAAGGGAATTCGCGACTAAAGCCGGTCCCACAATAGAGTGGCTCCGCTCCCACAATGAGGTGGCTCCGCTCCCACAATAGGGTAGCTCCCTCAATAGAACAGCTCACCGAAGTCAATCGTAACGAATCGAAATGATGCTCAGCGTATTTACGTTGTCGCCGATCTGAACCTGCACCTCGTCATCAACACGTTTCTTGAACAATGCTTTGGCGAGTGGTGAATCCATGCTGATCGCAGACGTCTTCGCGTCAGTTTCGTCGGGTCCTACGATTCGATAGGTTTGCGTCTGATCAGATTCATCGCAAACCTCAACGGTGGCGCCAAAGAAGATTGCATCACCGGCTGGATGCTCGCGTACGACATTCAGGTCAGGCAAGCGTTTTTGCAAATAGCGGATACGCCGGTCCAGACCGCCCAGTTCCTTTTTGCGGTAGATATATTCAGCGTTCTCGGAGCGATCGCCTTCCGCAGCAGCTGCAGCCAGAGCTTTAACGACATCCCGGCGGCGAAGCCAGATGTCGTCAAGCTCTTTTTGCAAAGCTTCAAATCCCGCCGGCGTTATATACGGCGATGATTGCGGAGTCGGTGGACGCCAGCGTCCCATGTCATTTCTCCGACTTAGGTCATTACTTGGCGGCTTTTCGTTCCATTGTCTCTTTGATCACTGCTTCCGCGACGCTGTTCGGACACGGTGCGTAGTGCGAGAACTCCATCGAGAACTGGCCGCGACCCGAGGTCATCGTGCGCAGATGGCCAATGTAGCCAAACATTTCCGCCAACGGTGCGTCCGCTTTGACGCGAACGCCGGTCGGTCCCGGCTCCTGCGACTTGATCATGCCGCGACGACGGTTCAGGTCACCAATGACGTCGCCTACATGATCTTCGGGCGTGTAAACATCGACTTTCATTATCGGTTCCAAAAGTTGCGGTACCGCCTTCGGGATCGTTTGCCGATACGCAGCTTTCGCCGCCAGCTCAAACGCCATCGCCGAGGAATCCACCGCGTGATATGCACCGTCAAGCAAGGTGACCTTCACGTCGAGCAACGGGAATCCAGCCAGTGTGCCCTGATCCATACTCCTGCCAAACGCTTTCTCAATCGCTGACCAGTATTCACGCGGCACATTGCCGCCAGTCACTTTGGACTCGAACTCATAACCACTGCCGGTTTCACCAGGCTCAACAATATAGTCAATCCTGCCGTACTGGCCGGAACCACCGGATTGTTTCTTATGCGTATACGTGTCCTCAACCAATTGCGTAATGGTTTCACGATAGGCGACCTGCGGTTTGCCCATGTCGACTTCGACGCCGTGAGTACGCTTCAGGATGTCGACTTTAATATCCAGGTGTAGCTCACCCATTCCCTTAAGAATTGTTTCGCCGGAGTCTTCATCGGTTTCCATGTGGAATGATGGGTCTTCCTGGATCATCTTGTTCAGCGCAACACCCAT
>JBLHLN010000183.1:0-5203 GCA_047620565.1 Woeseiaceae bacterium | reverse complement strand
CATGACCTTGTTAAACTTATCGCCGCGCGATACAAAGAAGATATTGCAAGCAAAACAGAAACAGATATGCCGGCCCTTGCGGTCAGGGACTGACGAGCAAAATCATTGCGATCCATTGAACTGAAAATCCTGGATTCACGAATTGGTGAATCCATCCCCCTCCCTCATTACGCAACAGACGGCTCAGCCGGTCTCGATATGCGTGCCTGCATCGACGATGTTCTGACGGTTGCGCCGGGAGAGACGGTGCTGGTGCCAACAGGGCTGGCTATACACGTCGGCGATCCGGCGCTTGCGGCGGTCTTGTTGCCGAGATCCGGGCTCGGGCACAAGCATGGACTGGTGCTCGGCAATCTGACCGGCCTCATAGATTCTGACTACCAGGGCCAGGTTTTTATTTCCTGCTGGAATCGAAGTGACAAGGCGTATGAAGTTAAGCCTGGCGAGCGAATCGCTCAAATGGTATTCGTGCCAGTGGAGCAGGTTAAGTTTGAGGTTGTAGAAGAGTTCGACGATTCCAGCCGCGGGGAAGGCGGTTTTGGCCATTCCGGAAAGGAATGACAGCATCGTGAGCCGCTAATTCAGGCCTTTAAGTTTCTTGAAGCGATTGATGTCGCCATCAAAGCGCGTAACGACACTGTTCTGGTCATCCTGAAAGCGCTCCAGGTTCGCCTCGTGGCGCGCGATTGTTTCTTTGGTCATTTGCATATCGTCGGTGAGATCCGGATCAATTAACTCGGCGTCGGGGTCTTCACTGTACGGCTTAAAACCGGCTGCCTCGTCCTGCAACGACGACATGCGCTTCTCGAGGTTTTTGAGGTACAACTCGGTTACTCGTGCCTGAGCCTGGAAAAGTTCAACGCGGCGATCGCGATGCATCAGAATTTCGTCAACTGTCAGGTAAGTCGCGAGCAATGCCTGGTCCTGGCGGCGCTGTAATTCAGCTTGCATGCGCAGTTCGTCCTGGCGTTTATCCTCTTCGATTTCTTCTGCTGTTTTCTTCGCTCGCATGACGTCGACGGTGATGCCGTGGTCGTTGACGACCTGTCGTTCGATTTCGGCGAACTCAGCAGGAATGCTGTCGCCGTAGTGAACAATGCCGTCAGCATCGACCCAGCGGTACAGCTTTTGCTGTTGGCCGACAGCCAGCATTGGCAACATGGACAGCAGCAGCAATGTAGTGAGCAGTGATCTCATAGGCCTAAATATCACACAAATTTCAAGTTGGAAGGAGGGACTGGTTCGCGAAATTTGGCTCAGCTCGCGCTTCCCCTTGCTACGAGCGGCCGCATTTTTACTTAATTATTAGCCATTTAGGCGTTTATGCCGTATTTCTTGCGATAGGCCAGAACCGGTTCGAGATAATCGTTGAGTTCCGTAGAATCTTCAAGCATATCAATAACATCCTCGAGCACGATGATGCTGATCACGGGGCATTTCAGGGTTTTTTCGACCTCCTGCACAGCTGACCTTGAGCCCTGACCAATTTCCTGACGATCCAGCGAAATTACGATGCCGGCCACCTCTGCGCCCGCGGCAATGATGAGTTGGTGCGCCTCTCTGATCGCCGTGCCCGCGGTGATCACGTCATCCACAATCAGCACTTTTCCGGACAGTGGTGCGCCGACAATGCTGCCGCCTTCACCGTGGCTTTTTGCTTCCTTGCGATTGAAGGCGTACGGCACATCAACATCGTGATGTTCAGCCAGTGCTGCGGCAGCCAGGGTCGCGAGTGGAATGCCTTTGTAGGCCGGCCCGAACAGCATATCGAATTCGACATCGGAATCGGCAATGGCTGACGCGTAGTAGCGGCTCAACTTGGCCGCAGCATAGCCGCTGGAAAAAAGTCCCGCGTTAAAAAAATATGGACTTACCCGCCCGGACTTAAGCGTAAATTCACCAAAGCGAAGAACATCAAGTTCCAGGGCAAGGTCGAGAAATTCCCGTTTATAAGCACGCATTTGTTGGACGACATCCGGCTTCTGTATGATGGCTGGCTTTGGTTTTGTAGTATTCACAGCCAGTCCGGTCTTGCAAGAGTATGACACACGCGTTGGCGCATTTGGATACGTACATGCTGGCGAAAATTATCCCTGTTGGAAAACTAAGGAGCACAGTTTGTTTCGCGTAGTCAGTCTCAACGCCAATGGCATTCGTGCCGCAGCGCGTAAAGGATTTTTTGAGTGGATGAAGTCCCGCGACCCGGACGTCGTGTGCATTCAGGAAACCAAAGCGCAGGTGCACCAGCTTACCGATGAATGTTTTACGCCGGCCGGATATCACTGCTACTACGAGGATGCCGTCAAGAAAGGCTACAGCGGCGTCGCGATTTATTCCAAACATGAGCCAAAGCAGGTTATTCGCGGATTTGGCATTGCGGAATTCGATGACGAGGGACGATATCTCGAAGTTCGCCTGGGAAACGTCGACGTCGTGTCTGTGTACCTGCCGTCCGGGTCCTCAGGAGAAATACGCCAGGCCGCCAAGTTTCGATGTCTCGATGCGTTTATGCCACATTTGCAAAAATTGCAGCGACGCCGTTCGGAAGTCATCCTTTGTGGTGACTGGAACATCGCCCACAAGGAAATTGATCTGAAAAACTGGCGGGCGAATCGTAAAAACTCCGGTTTTCTCCCGGAGGAACGGGCGTGGATGGATGAACTGTTTGGTCCGCAAAAATATGTTGATGCGTTTCGCGCGATCAACAGCGACGAACATCAATACACCTGGTGGTCAAATAGAGGCAGGGCCTGGGATAACAATGTGGGTTGGCGGCTCGACTACCATGTTGTCACACCGGGATTGCAGAACAAGATATCCAGTACGGAAATCTACAAAGCAGAACGGTTCTCTGATCACGCGCCAATAACGATGGACTACGACTGGGCGCATGAAGGCTGACGAAACCCTGGATCGCGCGCGTCGGGAGACCTTCAAAGAAGCGATCCTGAACCGGCGCATGCTGATTTGCGTGTTTACCGGCTTCACATCCGGTCTGCCCTTGTACGTATTGTTTCAGCTCGTCCCGGGCTGGCTGCGCGTCGAGGGTGTCGGACTCGCCGAAATCGGCTTTTTCGCACTGGTGCAATTTCCTTTCACCTGGAAATTCCTGTGGTCACCGATCATGGACCGGTTTACGTTGCCATTCCTCGGGCATCGGCGTGGCTGGATGCTGGTGACACAGGTGCTGTTACTGTGCTCGATCGGTGCGATGGGTTTCATCAAGCCAGGACTGAATCTCTGGATCATCGCCTACCTGGCGTCTGCTGTTGCGTTCTTCAGCGCCAGTCAGGACATCGTGCTCGACGCGTACCGGCGCGAATTGTTGCCCGACGTCGAACTCGGGCTCGGCAACTCGATCCACGTGCAGGCCTACCGTTTTTCCGGTCTCGTGCCTGGTGCACTTGGGCTGATTCTCGCCGACCACTTCGACTGGCACATTGTTTTCATCATCATTGCGCTGTTTATGCTTGTCGGCATCGTCATGACGCTGGTCATCGATGAAGCGATCGAAGATCCGTCGCCGCCAAAATCATTGCGCGCTGCAATTATCGAACCATTCAGGGATTTCATCGGCCGCTTCGGGCCGGGCCCTGCCTTGCTCGTACTCGCGTTCCTGTTTCTGTACAAGCTGGGCGACAATATGGCAACCGCATTGCAGACGCCCTTCTTCATCGACGTCGGCTTCACGCTAACGCAGATCGGGGCGATCGCGAAGTCGGCCGGGCTAATTGCCGCAATCGTCGGAGGCATCGTCGGCGGGCTGATCATGGTGAAGTTGCCGATTAACCGATCGCTGTGGTTGTTCGGCGTCGTTCAGATTCTCAGTATTCTCGGTTTCGCCGCGCTGTCCGAGATTGGCACCAATCCGTGGATGCTCGGCGTCGTCGTCGCATTTGAGTACCTGGGCGTAGGTCTTGGTACCGCCGCGCTCGTAGCTTTCATGGCACGAACGACGAACCCGGCATTTGCGGCGACACAACTTGCCCTGTTTACGGCACTCGCCTCGGTGCCCAGGGTTTTCGCGAACGCAGTGACCGGAGTCATAGTCGAGCAAATCGGCTGGACTGCATTTTTCCTGCTTTGCACGCTGTTGGCCGTGCCGGGCATGTTGCTGTTGTTCAAAGTCGCGCCGTGGAACGAGGACAAGGTGTGATCGAGCAGGAGATCGAGGTCGGTCGTTTCGACGAGCTCGGGGATCCCGGTTGTCGCGAGTTCAGGATCGGCGAGGGTGACTGGCCATTCAAAGGATTCGTCGTGCGCAAAGGCAATCAGGTCTTTGCTTATCAGAATTATTGCATGCATGTCGGCCACCCGCTTAACTGGCAACCCGATAGTTTCCTGACGGCGGACGGTAGCCAGATTGTCTGCGCGTCTCATGGCGCAATTTACGAAATTGACAGCGGCGTGTGTGTGTCGGGCCCGTGCCCGGGAAGAGTATTGCGCGCGGTAGCGGTAGAAGTTAAAACGGGCATGGTCGTTGTCAGGGGCCCGGCTGGCGCCTGACAACATTCGCGGCTCGTCGCTCCTGGACATCCGAGCAATTCCTGGCATGTATTCAATCTGACGGACTCATGTGAATAAGGACACCCTCGCGACATAAGTACATCCTGTACAAAAAGCCGCTCCTACCAATTTTCAATTATTCGGTTTTTTCGAGGAAACTCAACGGATCGTGGTAGCCAAGCGGCATTTCGCCGGAGTCCTTGCCGGAGAAGTCCTCCGGATCCATATCGACCGAGCCGGACCAGTCTTCCGGAGCGCCAACACGCTCTATCAGCAAGGTCGGCCAGACGTCCATATCGACCTCATCGATCGTTCCGTCAAAAAACTGCAATTCGACAGTCGCGTCCTGCTCGTCGACTGCAACAACCTCAAACAAGTTTCCGTTGGTTCGTCGGTACCAATGACCGATGACCGGATATGCGACAGCCATGATTTTGTCCTTGCGTAGTTGAAATCTCCACTTTCAGGTTTTCTGTTACCTCCTTTATAGACCTTTGAGAGGTTTACGCAAGGTCGATTACGACCGCTTTTTATCGTGGTTTCTAAGCTTGACCATCAGCCGATTGTTCTCTATGGAATTTGTCTGCGCTGCACTAAATCAGGGTCAGTCGCCAGTCCCATATTCGGTGGCCCTTGCGCAGTCCGCGCGCTTCAAATTTGGTACGGGGTCGAGCGAGCGGCTGGTCACCGGCGTGCT
>JBLHLN010000182.1:0-5272 GCA_047620565.1 Woeseiaceae bacterium | reverse complement strand
ACGCTACACCGGCACTGATGCCAGGCCGCATTGGCAATCTTTTTGTCTGCTCCGAAAGAACCTGAACAAAATTGTTGGCAGATTGTGGCGCTGCATTGCCGGAGCTGGCGAAGATATTTTCGACGCTCATGCTTGCAGACCCATAAAATGCTGCATTGGCTTTGCGGTCCATTGAGATACCCGCACCCTCAAGGGCAACGCCGGCAAAAAGACCGCGGCTTCTGGAATAGGAATACACTTCCGACTGAAATCTCCAGTCGGTAGCAACAGCGGTATGGCGACCAACCGGTCCTGCTGCGACCGATGCGTCGGCGCCCAGCGTAAATTTGCCGTTAGTAATTCCGTCGACGCTGGCTCGTGTCTTGAACACGAGGATGATGTCCGTCGACTGTGCGCCAACCTGAAAGCCGAAACTGCCCCCGGTTAAGGTGACAAATGTCGGGTTGCTCCAGGTGCGGTCATTGTTACGCACAACAAGTATGCCCTTGCCTCGTCGGGCACCTATGCCGAAGCCGATCTTAAATACTTTCGGAATGACGGCAACCGCATATGCCCGTGACAACAGGGCCGGCGGAATTGAACTCTCCGGAATGCGCATAATCTGATCGAGCGCGGCGGTAGCGTCGTAAACCCGGTTTTCTTCCTTTGTAGCGCCCAGCGCGGGTACCGCAACAAACAATGACAACAGAAATGCTAAGGTATATTGGCGTATACGCATGATTTTCTTCCAAAAATTGGTGTTGGATTAACAATGCTGGTCGCCGCCCAAGGCTAACAGCTCTTTAATAGCAGAGTCAGAAACCGTCACCGGCTTCATGGCGCACATAATACGCCATTTGCGCGCATGTCTCACCGCGTTTTAGGCGTTGGGCGGATAGTCTGCCAGCAGTGGCGGCAGGGGACATTCCAGGCTGGCGCAGATAGCTCGCAGCAGCTCAGCCTCGGTAATCGTCAGTTTGCCGTCATGCGTAATGGTTTTGCTGACAGCACCAAGCAGACTCTGTTGCCCGGCCGAGTTTATATGCCGAAGTGTTTCGAGAGTTTCGTCCAGCACATCTACTGATGCCTCGGTTGGTTTGAAGTCGGTTTCAGCGCTGGCCCATTTGCCGAATTTCGCGATGCCCGCCGCAAACGCGTGTTCTACGTCTTGCGGATCTTCGTTTCCCTGCTCTGCAACGACCCGCACCAGCTCCACTGCCGCTCTTTGTGCTGCTTTCTTAGCGACGCGATTGCCTTTTTTTGCAGCAACAGGATCTGCGGCCTGGATCAAATGACTGGTGACAATTCGGTAAAAACAGTATTCGCTGAGGCTGATGTGTCCATCAACTTCGATAAGGCGTCGCACCAGCTGGATGAGAAATTCGAGCTGTGCTTCGGGACGTTGTTTCAACATTGGAAACGCGATTTCCAATAGCGGCAACCGATAAACCGTGCCAGCTTCAAGGATGTGTTCGAAATAGCGGCTGACTACAGCGGCTCGTTTAGCCCCCATCTGTTCTTCAACGACACGAAGCTGGGTAGCGGCTTGCGCCTTATTCATCGTCAAGGCAACGGTCAGGAGAAAAGCGCCTTCTGCTGAATGCGCTGCGTCGTATAGATCGTCAGGAATTGATTGACGTAACTGTTTTGCGAACGCCACATGGTGAGGTTTTGGTTGACCGACTGCATCGGCAAGGCCCGCTGCGATGGCGGCAGGAATTGCCGCCGGTGTTCCCCCGGCAAGTCCCCCGGCAAGTCCTGTCGCAGCCCGTGATTCTTGCATGGCCGTTTGCCTTGCAGCGTCTGTGGCATGAATCTCGCGCGGATCGATGTCCGGGTATTCACTCTCATTGAATTGCGGATCAAGTGCCTGAATTCGCTCAGTCAGTGGCGGGTGAGTGGCAAGCAACGATGTTAGCCGGGCCGTGCCGCCGGCGAACAACATATGGCTGATTTCCTCCGGATCGGTCGCTGTGATGTATGAGTGACGCGAGTAGCCGCCAATTTTTTTCAGCGCATTGGCAATGCCGTCGCTTTGCCGTGTGAATTGCACGGCTGACGCATCCGCGAGAAATTCTCTTTGCCTGGATACAGCGGCTTTAACAATTCGGGCAAAAAATACGCCTATCCAGCCAAGTATCGCCAAACCAAGGCCGAGCATCATGATGGCCGGCGCATTCTTGTTTCTTCGCGTCGGCATCAAGCCTGTGTGATAGCTGCTGCGTAAAATCATGCGGCCGATCAGTCCGAGCACCATGATGCCGAACAAAACGCCCATCATGCGGATGTTGAGGCGCATGTCACCATTCAGAATGTGGCTGAATTCATGCGCGATAACGCCTTGCAGTTCGTCGCGATTCAGGAGTTCAAGGGTGCCGCGGGTGACCGCTACAGCCGCGTCGCCGGGCGCAAAGCCTGCTGCGAAGGCGTTGATTCCACTTTCTTCCTCGAGCACATAAATTTCCGGAACCGGAACGCCGGACGCGATCGCCATTTCTTCTACGACATTGCGAAGTTGCCGTCGAAGAGGATCCTGGACGTTCGGTGGGACCAGGGTTCCGCCCATGTCCAGTGCAACCCTGCCGCCGCCGGCTGACAAACGTGATGTCTTGTACAGGCTTGAACCGAGGATAAAAAGTGTCGCTGCGATAGCGATGATAGCCAGCACTGACAGGTCAACCGGCCTGCCATCCATACCCATGGAAAAAAGTGCGACGCCAACAATCAGGGTGACACCAGCGACGATGAGCGCGGTAGAAATAATATAAACCACGACGAGCCAGCGAGTGGCTCGTCGTGCCTGGTCCTGTGCATCAAAGAAATTCACGGTCGCCTGCGAAGTGTTTCGCGGTTTGTGGCTTCGAGTCGCAGAGCGCGGCTAGCTTGTGAAATTGACGTCTGGAACTTCGCGTTTTTCGGGCGCCTCGATCTCCAGGAAGCTTGCCAAATGGAAGCGGAACATCCCAGCAATCACATTATTCGGGAAATTCTCGGCTTTGTTGTTATAACCGAGAACAGCGTCGTTGAACGCCTGGCGCGAGAACGCGACCTTGTTTTCCGTACTGCCAAGCTCTTCCTGAAACTGCAGCATATTTTGATTGGCTTTGAGATCAGGATAAGCTTCAGACAAGGCGAAAAGGCGACCGAGAGCGGAACCCAGGGCGCCTTCTGAAGCTCCCAGTTTCTGGATAGCTTCGGCGTTGGACGGATCCACTTTGGCGGCATCCAGATTGGAAACTGCGCTATTGCGGGCACTAATGACAGCATCGAGCGTTTCACGCTCATGCTTCATGTAGCCTTTGACTGCTTCAATCAGGTTGGGAATCAGGTCGTGACGACGAGTAAGCTGCACATCGATTTGGGCAAACGCATTTTTGACGCGGTTACGCAGATTGATCAAACTGTTGTAGATACCAATTGCATACATAATCACGGCGGCAATCAGCGCGAGGAATATTACGAATGACGTCACAATCCACCTCCCCGGTGAGTAGTAGTGGCAACAAGGATAAACCCTGGCTGGTATTTACACTAGCGGCAGTTGTGGTTGCATTCTCAATAAATTCAATACCTTCGTATGCAGAATGGTATGGAGACAGCCAGCCGCACATGGGTACGGAGATCAGTGTTTACCTGTGGCACGACGATCCGCAAGGTGGTCAGGACGCGGTTGACGCCGTATTCGCGGAAGTTGCGCGACTTGATCAACTCATGAGTACCTATATCGAAGAAAGCGAGATTTCCAGGATCAATCGCGAGGCTGCAGACCACCCGGTTGAGGCCGGCGATGAACTTTTCGGCCTTATTTTGCGATCACTGGATATATCGCTGTTGACGCTGGGCGCCTTCGACATTACCTACGACAGCGTCGGTCAGCACTACGATTTTCGACAAGGCCAGCGACCGAGCGAAGAGACAATCGCAGAAGAATTGCAGAGTATAGATTATCGGCTTGTGCAGATGGATCGCAGCAACAACACGGTGTTTTTTGGGCAAGAGGGCGTACGCATTAATCTTGGCGGCATAGCCAAAGGCTACGCCGTTGAGCGTGGCATCTATATCGCCGAACGATCAGGCGCCAGTCATGCACGGGTGACGGCCGGTGGTGATACCAGGCTGCTGGGCGATCGAAGAGGGCAACCATGGATGGTTGGAATTCGTGATCCGCGTGACGAAAACCGGGTCGCGGTTACCATTCCCCTCGAAAATGAAGCCATCTCGACGTCCGGAGACTACGAACGTTTCTTTATTGAGGACGGCGAACGCTACCACCACATCATAGTTCCGTCGACCGGCGTGCCGGCAGGCGAGGTGCATTCGGCCACTATTATTGGCCCTGATGCCGTCATTACAGACGCGCTTTCAACGTCTGTTTTCGTCATGGGTGTCGACCAGGGCCTGCGCCTGATCGCAACGTTGCCGGATTACGAGGGAATCGTTATCGATTCTGCCGGTCAGATGTTTTATTCGGACGGCCTGGGATCTCCTGACTGAGCTACAGAAAGGTGCCGTCAGGGTCTCTGTCGTGGCCTTGAGATGTCGCTGAATAGAGACGTTTTTTTCCTTTAAATTCAAAAATATACAGCTATTATATGGGGTAGAAAAGGCGCTCCGCCGGGTGCCGGTATCGTCAGCACGCTGCTCAATAAAAAATTGAACTGAATGCAGCCGGTCGCAAACTATCGACTCCAGCTACTTTACGTAATCCAGCCAGATTACGTAAAGTAGCTGTCCCCTGAGAGATTTGGCGTGACAGAAATTATGTTCAGACCCGACCAGTCATTTGTGACCATCATCACGGCCCTAACCAGGCCCTGGCTGTCACTATATGCCCTTATAAATGGCGTCGGTTGTCACTTTTTGGGCAGTGGCAATTGTCCGCTTGTTGATCGCTTCAGCGGTCAGTTTGCAGGGCAATTTCAACGATCTCGCGGCGGGGCTTTTCGAAGTTCGCGGGAGGGCTCAATTGGCTAACCATCGATGGCATTCGCGCGTTCGGGTGCACGGAATCAGTAACAGTAACGGCAAGAGAAGGAATGGAATCATGAAGGGACTTAAGAGTATTTTGCTAGGAGCAATTTTTTCGGTCTTTGCTGCAACCAGTCTGGCTTCATCATCATTGGAAGGGCAGTCCGCCCCCGACTTCGTACTGAAGGCGTCCAGTGGCGAAAACCTGAGACTCAGCGAACATCGTGGCGACGTTGTCATGATCAATTTCTGGGCTACCTGGTGCGGACCATGCCGTCAGGAAATGCCATTACTGGACGATCTTTACAACCGCTATCAGCGCGTT
>JBLHLN010000181.1:0-5275 GCA_047620565.1 Woeseiaceae bacterium | reverse complement strand
CCTGATATTGGGTTTGCCACCGGACTCGACCGAAGAGACAAAATATTCACTGGAGATTTCTTTGAGCGGCAGGAAGCCATGCCGATCTGCGCCATAATTGACGAAAGCAGCTTCGAGGCTCGGCTCGATTCGGGTAATCTGGCCTTTGTAGATATTGGCTTTTTTACGTTCGCCGGACGGGAGTTCTATGTTGAGGTCGTAGAGATTCTGGCCGTCGACCATCGCCATGCGCAACTCTTCTTCCTGAGTTGCATTGATTAACATTCTTTTCATGATGCCCTTCTTGATAGTTTTTATCGGGCAGCAGGCGAATTGGTTGCAGAGAGGGCGATGCGGCGGTGCAGGGGATTAGTCGAGAAAACGCAAGGCCAGAGACGCCTGCGCTTAGATTGATTAAATCTGGATGATCCTGATGCTTGTAAATCAGGCTCAGCAAAAAACTGATCATTCGGACCCTGCGGCCTGGCCGCTTCGGCGCTCGCCGGATTACCGTGCTTGCTGCCGTGGAGTCTGGTCTTGTTCTTTTTGCTCAAGACCAGAGATGAATAAAATTTTTGCCCGATAACTTGATGGTGCTGGTCAGGAGCGAAAAGTCGAACGTGCGGCGAGGAAATAGTCCATATGCCGTCACGGGCAGGTAATATAACACAGCATCCCACAGCGGCAATGCGAAATAGGCCCGGGTAATACGATTTAAGTCATTGACGATACTAAAATAAGTCATATTTATGGAAATCTCGAACAGTCAAGCCCCGGGTAGCCAGCAAACTGGTGTCCGCAAGGTTCTTATCGATGCGGAGCTTGCGGGTCAGCGTATCGACAACTTTCTGCGCAGAGAGCTGCCCGGTGTACCAAAAAGCCGTCTGTACCGAATTTTGCGTCGTGGTGAGGTCAGGGTAAACGGTGGCCGGGTCCGGGCGGAATATCGTCTGCTCGATGGTGATGAGGTACGCATCCCGCCCGCCAGGATAAATACAGGACCTGCCGCGGCGCCGCCTGGTCGTATTGCGAATCTTGAGGAGCGCATTCTTTTCGAAGACAAGCGCTTGCTGGTTATCGACAAGCCGAGCGGAATGGCAGTGCATGGCGGCAGCGGCATTAGTCACGGTGTCATCGAATTGCTGCGCGAGGCGCGACCCGAAATTCGCGATCTTTCCCTGGTGCACAGGTTAGACCGCGAAACCTCGGGTTGCCTTGTGCTGGCAAAGCGGCGCAGTGCGTTAAGAGATCTGCATGAAAAATTTCGTAACGGCACGGTCGAAAAGAACTACCTGGCGCTGGTGGCCGGTGACTGGCAGTTCGGAGATCACATGGTCAATGCGCCACTGTATGTCCAGCACCGAAAAAACGGGGAGCGACACGTCGTCGTCAAAGACGGCGGTAAGCAGGCAAAAACGAAGATTCGTTTGTCGCGGACATTTGGCACATTTAGCTTGCTGCAGTGTCAGCCACTAACAGGCCGTACCCACCAGATCCGGGTTCATGCCTTGCATATGGGTCATCCGATCGCCGGTGATGAGCGTTACGGCGATGCGGAAATCAATGCCGCCGTCAAAAAGCATGGCCTGAAGCGCCTGTTTTTGCATGCACAGTCGATATCATTTCCGGATGACAGTGGTAACGAGGCGCATTTTGTTGCGCCGTTGGCGGATGACCTGGAACGATTCCTGAGTAAAGGTGTGAAAAAACTACAGAAACGATCAAAACGCGGTTAGGAGCTTAAATCGCGGCTGGAAGCCGCTCCCACAATTCTATTAAGAACGTGGGAGCGGCTTCCAGCCGCGATTCTTTCAACGCTATTTAGAACGTGGAAGCGGCTTTTTGTACAGGATGTACTTATGCCGCGGTGCACAGGGATGTGCAGGAGCGACCTGGCCGCGATTCGTTGCTCAAGAACTTTAAGGCAGCAAATATCCCAGTTCCTGCAGTCTGCCGGCAAGCCAGATCATTGGAAGTCCTATTAGTGCCGTGGGGTCGTCGGTAGTAACCGACTCGAACAAAACAAATCCGGCACCCTCGATTTTGAAACTGCCGGCGCAGTCATAGGGCTCGTCGTGCTTAAGGTAGGCTTCTGCCAGGCGGCGATCGAACTGTCGAAATCGGACCACAGTCTTGTCAGTGTGCTCGAACCGCTGCCGGGTGACCGGATCGAGGACGCACACGGCCGTCAGGAATGTTACCGATTGGCCGGATGCAGCCAGTAGTTGCTCCACCGCTTTCTGATGGTCGCCAGGCTTCCCAAGCACCTTGCCGTTGAGCACCGCGAGTTGGTCTGCACCAATTATCAATGCCTCGCGGTTGCTGCTCGACGCAGCCTCGGCTTTGCTGCGGGACAGTCTGCTGGCCAGGGTTTGCGGCTCCTCACCAGGATTTGCGGATTCGTCGATATTGGGTGACACCGTCTGGTAGTCATTCAGAAATCGGTCCAGCAAGCCCTGCCGGTAACGCGACGAGGATGCCAGCAGGATCGGTGCGGCGGACGGATTTTGCATAGCGAATCAGTATGTTGTGGTTTTTTGTTAAGTGTAACCGCTTTATCGGGACCTCGATAAGCAGATCTGCGCTGATTCCTGTATATCGATGGGCAGGAAACTTTGACAGTTGCGGTTCCGCTCCTTATCATGCGCCCGCCATGGCTAATCCAATGCTAGATCACGAGTCGCCGGAAGAACTGTCGGATCGTGGGCAAATATTTGAAATAAAAGGGAAAGTTCAGGAATTCGGGCGCCTGGTGGAAATCATCGAGGCAGATCTCGCCGGTGTTCCGGAGGACGAATGGCCCGCGAATTGGCGGGATGCCCCGGTTGAGATTAAGCTTGCGTTTGCCTGGGCGGATGACCGCAAAAAGGTTCCGCTAGCAAACGGCACGGTCCGGACGCAAATCGCCGCCTTGTGCCAGCGCTGCCTTGAGACTTTCGAGTTGCCGCTTGAAACGGAAATCAGCGTGGTGTTGTTGAGGTCGCAGGAGGACAATGTCGGCGACCTTGATGTCTGGGCGGTTGAAGAGAAAACGATTCGCCCGATTGATATTGTGGAAGAATCGCTGGTGATGGCGTTGCCGTTTGCGGCAATGCACGAGCCGATAGATTTGTGCGGTCCGTTAATCGCGAAAGCGAGTGAAGAGTCTGCTGATGTTGCGCATCCGTTTGCTGATTTGCGGTCGCAAATGGATAAATTGAATTGATACGCAGCCAGCGCGAGGCGCCGGCTTTAATAGATGAATTTTTATGATGGCCATTGATGCCATCGGTTAGTGGAGAACAAAATGGCTGTTCAAAAGAGTCGGGTAACTCCGTCACGACGCGGCGCACGTCGCTCACACGGCAAGTTGAAAAATGCGACAATTTCTGTCGATCCGACATCCGGAGAAACACATCTGCGACACCGCATAACGCCGGATGGCTTTTACCGCGGCAAGCAGGTAATAGCTCAAGTCGAAGAACCCGACGAAGAGTAATCGTTCTCGATCCGGGGCTGCATTAATTCAATAGATGCATCCCCCGAAATTCGTGGGAACAAATTCCGTCATATCAATTGATGCGATGAGCGGCGATCTCGGTGCCGAGATTGTCGTGCGCGCTGCATGCGCCTGTCTGGAGCGCCATGTTCACCTGGAAATCATATTGGTTGGTGACGAGGTAGAGCTGAATTCTCTCGTTACCCGCATTGTCGGCGATGAGAAACGGCTGACTATTCGCAATGCTTCGGAAGTTGTCGGGATGTCTGAGGCGCCCGTTGATGCACTGCGAAAGAAAAAAGATTCATCCATGCGCGTCGCGATCGACCTGGTTAAAGACGGCACCGCAGGGGCCTGCATCAGCGCAGGCAACACCGGCGCATTGATGGCCACGGCGAAATTCGTTTTGAAGATGGTAGCGGGAATCGACCGTCCGGCGATTATTGCAGAGCTGCCAGCCATTGGTGGCACAGTTCATATGCTGGATCTCGGTGCCAATACCATTGGCGATGCCGAACAATTATTTCAGTTCGCCGTAATGGGTTCTATCGTTACGGGCGACATCCGCGATATTGAGCGACCCCGGGTCGCGCTATTGAATATTGGCGTTGAAGATACCAAGGGCAATGATACGGTCAGGGAAGCGGCGGCATTGCTCGGGGCGAGCGGGCTGAATTACGTTGGCTTTATCGAGGGTAGCGAAATTTTTGCCGGCAAGGCGGATGTTGTGGTCACTGACGGTTTCACAGGAAACGTTGCGCTGAAAACAATGGAGGGGACCGTCGGTCTCGCCGCACATTATCTAAAACGCGCGTTTACGCGCAATTTACTGTCCAAAATTCAGGCATTCTTTGCCGGGTCAGTACTGAAAAAACTTTCTGTTGATATGGATTCCAGAAACTATAATGGTGCCTCATTGGTTGGGCTTAATGGTATCGTTATAAAAAGCCACGGCAGCGCGGACAGTTATGCGTTTCAACACGCAATTGAAACCGCTTTGGTAGAAGTCAGAAACCAGGTGCCGCAGCAAATTGGAAGTCTTATGCAACAGGAAGCCGCATGATCTATTCGAAAATCGCCGGAACAGGCCGTTATTTGCCGGAACGCATTCTGACAAATGCGGATCTGGAGAAAATGGTTGATACCACCGATGAATGGATTCGCACACGCACCGGTGTTGAGCGACGCCACGTCGCGTCTGAAGACCAAACCACCTCGGATCTTTGTGTTGAAGCGGCGCAAATCGCGATGGATTCTGCAGGCGTTACCGTTGACGATATCGACCTGATAATTGTTGGCACCACCAGTCCGGACCTTGTCTTTCCCAACATAGCAACAATTATTCAGGAACGGATGGGCATTCATGGTTGCCCGGCATTCAGTATCGAAGCAGCTTGTACAGGTTTTATTTATGCATTGGCTACGGCAGACAAGTTTATCCGTGCCGGTGATTCAAAATGTGCCTTGATTATTGGCGCAGAAATTATTACCAAGCTTATTGACTGGAGCGACCGTAGTACCTGTGTTTTGTTTGGTGACGGTGCAGGCGCAGTAATCGTCAAACCCAGTGAAGAGCCGGGCATTATTTCGACCCACCTTGGTGCCGATGGAAAATATAAAGACCTGCTTTATTACCCGGTCGGACCTTCAAAGGACCTGGCTAAAGCCGGTTTGGGTGATTCAAGAATCATGATGCGCGGCAATGAGGTATTCAAAGTTGCCGTGAAAACTTTGGGCGCAGTCGCTGAACTGGCCCTGTCAGAAAATAACATTGATAAAGATGAACTCGACTGGCTGGTGCCGCACCAGGCAAACCTG
>JBLHLN010000180.1:0-5286 GCA_047620565.1 Woeseiaceae bacterium | reverse complement strand
GTGTGCTGGTCGGTGTCGCGATGGTTTCTGACGCCTCGCCGTTACTCTTTTTGCCCGCGCTCGTAAAAAATCACATCGTTCCTGAGGTTGCTGATTCCTATAATGCCAGCGTGCTGGTGTTGCTTGTCTTCATTGGTGGCTTCGTAAAACTGATTGAATATTCCGGCGGCGGCACTGCATTCGCGAAAATGGCTGCGCGCTGGGTCGCCAGTAAGGCGCGCGCACAAATGGGCTCGTGGCTGGGCGGCATAATGATTTTTTTCTCCGATCTTGGTACGCCTCTAATCGTCGGTCCGGTATTTCAACCAATGATGGATCGATTTCGGGTTTCGCGTCAAAAGCTCGCATTCATTCTCGACTCCACGTCTTCTCCGGTCGCCATACTCATTCCTTTTATCGGCTGGGGTGTTTTCATCATGAGCGTTATCGCTGATGCGTTTGCCGCTAACGACATTGAGACTGCGGAGTGGAATGCTTTCGTCGCCGCAATTCCATATCAGCTGTACGCATGGCTTGCGATTACGATGGTGCCGGTGATGACGTTTCTGCGCTTCGATTATGGAGCAATGGCGGCTGCCGAAAAGGAATCACAGCTGGCGGTGTCCGCGAGTCCGCTGGTTGATGTCGCCACGGATAGCAAAGCGAAACCGATTCTCGTCTGGCTGCCTTTGCTGGTCCTGGGCACGACACTGTTTGCAACGCTGGCGCACTACGGTTTTCCGTTCGCCCAGGTTGCCGGCTCGGATTTTCGCGCTGGCCTGTCGGCCGCCTATTTTCTGGCCGCTGTCGTTCTGGTCGTTCTCATGGTGCGGGGTGGCGTAAAGAGTTTGCTGGACACGTTCGACAAGTACATCGAGGGGATGACGGGCATGATGTCGATTGCAGCCACGCTGGTGCTTGCCTGGACACTGGGCAGTGTCAGTGAATCGCTCGGCACTGGTGCTTATGTTGCCGAACTTGCCCGCGACGGACTGTCGGGAGGGTTGCTGCCCGCCGCCTGTTTCGTGCTGGCCGCAATCATTTCGTTTGCGACAGGATCGTCCTGGGGCACGATTATTATCATGATGCCGTTGGCGATTCCCGCGTCGGTTGCCACCGATGCGAGTATGCCTGTGGTCATTGGCGCGGTGTTGTCAGGTGGCTTGTTTGGCGATCATTCATCGCCGGTGTCCGAGACGACCATTCTCTCGTCAACAGGCGCTGGCACCACACCCATTGAGCACTTCAGAACACAATTGCCCTACGCGCTAAGCAATGGCGCGATTGCGTTCTGCGGGTTTTTGCTGGCCGGGTTCATGACTTTGCCCTGGATTGCGGCGCTGGCGGTCGCGATGCAGTTGCTGCTTGCATGGCAAATTCGGGAGCGAAAGATTTGGCATGCGGCGCGCCATTGAAAGCGCATCGCTTGGTGTAGACCCGGCTGTTTCGCTAGACTACCTTGTACATAAGAAGCGCGGTTGAACGCTGCCGTCGGAGGGAGGTCAATATTGACACTCCCGGCGGGGAATTTTCAGGAGCAGGGCAATGTATCGAATAACGACGTTTTTGTTAGGACTATTGGTGGCGTTCGGCGCGATGGCAGACGAAGAGTCCTGGCCTTTCGTGGCCACACCGATTGCGCAGTTCAAGGAACCGTGGGCAATGACTTTCCTTCCGGATGGCAGGCTGCTGGTCACTGAGATGGAAGGTCGGCTGATCATTGCCACCCAGGACGGCGATAAGTCTGAGCCTGTTACAGGCGTACCCGAGGTCGATTACCGCGGTCAGGGCGGACTAGGCGATGTCGTCCTGCATCCCGATTTTGCGAATAATGGGCTTGTTTACCTGAGCTATGCGGAAGCCGGTGAAAACGACCGTCGCGGCGCGGCCGTTGCGCGCGGGCAGCTGACTTTTACAGAAAATAGCGGAGCGCTCGACAATGTCGAAGTCATCTGGCGACAGCAGCCAAAGCATCTTGGCCGCGGACATTACGGCCATCGCCTGGCGTTTTCGCCCGATGGATACCTGTTCATTTCCTCCGGTGATCGACAGAAATTCGATCCGGCCCAGGACATGCGCCAGAACGTGGGCAAAATTGTGCGCCTCAACGAAGATGGCTCCGTTCCGGACGACAATCCTTTCGCTGACCAGGGTGGCGTGACCGCACAAATCTGGACGCTCGGTCATCGCAATCCGCTCGGACTGGCCTTCGACTCTGAAGGGCGGCTATGGAACCAGGAAATGGGTCCGGCAAATGGCGACGAATTGAATCTCGTACTGCGTGGCCGTAATTACGGTTACCCGGTGGTTTCAAATGGCAATCACTACGGCAAAGGTGACGAGTATGTCGGTATCCCGATCCCGAACCACGACACGCGGCCGGAATTCGAAGCGCCAAAAGCATTCTGGGTGCCGGCGATTTCGCCCGGCGGCCTGATGTTTTACTCCGGTGACACATTCCCGGACTGGAAAGGCAACGCATTCATCGGCGGCCTGAGATCGAAGGCGCTTATAAGAGTTGAGATTAACGGCGATGAAGCACATGAGGCCGAGCGTTTCGAGATGGGCGAGCGCATTCGTGAGGAGGAGCAGGGCCCCGACGGCGCCATCTGGCTACTCGAAGATGAGGATGATGGCAGTGGTGGTCGCTTGCTCAAACTGACGCCCAAACCCTGATGACGGCGAGGACCGGCCAATGCCTTTGCGGCGCCGTAACATTCAGTACCGATGACGCGAGTCCGGAGCACACGCTCTGCCACTGCAAAATGTGCCAGCGCTGGTCCGGTGGGCCTTTCCTGACGGTAACTTCCGCCAACCTGGTCTTCGAAGGAGAGGAAAATCTCAGCCGCTTCCAGTCGTCAGCATGGGCCGAACGAGGGTTTTGTAACAAATGTGGTTCATCGCTTTTCTACCGCCTGGGTAAGTCCGACCGATACGCGATGTGCGTCGGCGTCTTCGATGAAACGGATGACTTTGTCATGGATGAAGAGCTTTTCATTGACAGAAAACCCGCGGGCTACGCTTTTGCGGGCGATCATCTGCGTCTTACGGAAGCAGAGACAATGGCGAAGTACAAAGAGTTTTCCGCATAGCTCAAAGGGGGAAACGATATGCCAGGGGGTGTAGAGCGGCACGAACCCGATAGTCTGATCGATCGCATCGAGCTGACGATCGCGTTGATTCTGCAAATCGGCATTCTCGTTGTAACCGTCGGGGCGCTGCTGGAGCGTCAGTGGCTGGTCGCATTTTCCGGTACGGTGACATTGCTGTTGACGTGTGCACCGGCAGCGATCGAACGTCGTCTGCGCGTACCACTGCCTGTCGAGATTACATTAATCACCAGCCTGTTCCTGTACGCCAGTTTTGCACTTGGCGAAGTGCGTGATTTTTACGAAAAATTCTGGTGGTGGGATCTCGCCCTGCACGGATTGTCGGCATTGACCATCGGCGTCATCGGCTTCCTCGGTATATACGTCTTTCATATGACGCATCGTATTCGCATTGCGCCAGGCTGGCTGGCGACAATTACCTTTGCGCTTGCTTTATCGCTGGGGACGCTATGGGAGATATTCGAATTCCTGATGGATTGGTATTTCGGCGTGAACATGCAGAAATCAGGGTTGGTGGATACGATGACTGATTTGCTTATCAATGCCGCCGGAGCAGCAATAGCGGCGTTATTGGGATACCTGTACGTCAGAAAAGAAGATGGCCACCTGGCGCGCCGACTGATCGAGACATACGCGAACCGACACAATAAGTAGCGCCTCTATTCCGTTTCTTTTTCGGCATCTGCCAGGTCGCCTAGCGCCTGCTTCAGGACATCGAGTTTATTGCCATAGCGCTTCCAGCGATCGATGGAGTCAGAATAAAGTGGTCGTCTGACCTGCACCGAACTGGCCGTTGATACCGGCGCGGTGTTTTCGTGAAAACGCAGGCAGGCCTCTTCCCAGTCGAGACCACAAAAATCCAGCAGTCGGCGCGTTTGCTGTTCCTGATCATGAACAATGTTTTCGTAATGAATTTCCAGAAAGCGATCAGCCGGAAGGTGCGTACGCAAGTTGTTCATCAGGTCATCGAACTGCCGGTAAAACGCGGCAGTGTCTTCGAGGTCATAGGTGTAACGATAATACGAGTCCTGAACTGTCAGTAGCTGACGATAGTTACTCAGGCAGCTGTCCATCGCCCCACGCCGAACTGCAACAATATGCGCATTTGGCAATGCGCGATGAATAAGGCCGGCGTAGAAAAAGTTAAGCGGCATCTTGTCCGTAAATCGCGCTGCACCGCGGGCGAGATCTTTTGCGCTGGCGATATAGGCCCTGCCAATTTCCTCCAAATCGAGATCGTTCGCCTTTGCCAGTGTCTCCCTGTCCATGACCATATTTGAGCGGGTTCGCGTCGCCTCTTTGACGAGCCCGGGGAAAATATTGAGTTCGCCCGCTGAGGTAACCTGTGTATGCGACGAAAGTATCCGGTCCACCATTGTCGTGCCGGTGCGCGGAAGTCCGATAATGAAAATCGGCGCCGCAGCAATATCGCCGTCACTGCACTGCGGTGCTGCCGGAGCTGTGGCCTTTGCTGCTGTAAACAGCTCCTCATAAGGAATCGAATTAATGCCCGAAGTACTGCGCTTGAGACGCTTGGCTGCGTGTAGCCACTCCAGGCTCTCTTCGTAGCGGCCGAAATCTTCCAGAGTCTTCGCAATGGCATGGCCCAGGTGCAATGTCGCGTCGGCATCGTCGGAGAGTTCGTCAAAAAGCGCCTTCAATGCATCCAGGTGGTGGTCGTTCTCCGTCTGTCGTTTTAATGCAACAAGTGACGACCAGGCGCGATAAGATTTAGGGTCTCTGCGCAGTGTTTCCAGATAGGCGGTCTTTGCCTGGTCGAATTTTCCCAGAAATTGCAGAGAAGCTGCGAGATTGTAATGGAAGTTTGCCGGTGCCTTATTTATTGCCAGGGCTTTTTTGAAGAAGGGTACCGCTTCCTCATGAAATCCGGTCCGGCTGTATATCACGCCAATGGTATCGGCAAGGAAAGCATCCTCAACAGGCAGTGCCGCGGCTTTGTCGGCTGCTGCCCTGGCCCTGTTCTGATGTCCCAGCGTGGTCAGAGCCTTGCCATAATATGCTTGAAATCCAGCATTTTGCGGCTGGAGGTCAGCTGCCCGTCCAAACAACTCACAAGCCTTTATGTGATTACCATGCTCGGCAGCTATCGAGGCCAGCAGAAAATACGGCACAGGGTCGCTGACGTCGGCCCTGATCATCTCTAAAGCCTGACCGTGCACTTTTTCGTGCCTGTTCA
>JBLHLN010000179.1:0-5307 GCA_047620565.1 Woeseiaceae bacterium | reverse complement strand
GAATTGATTTATGACGGAAAAGTCGACGAAATAATCGAAGGCGGCAGCGACGCTGCGCGCAATCCTATTGCTCCCAAGTTACCCCGCAAAGTATCCGCACGAGCGCGCGATCGGGTGCAGTTCCTTTCTATCGACAGCGACCTGCTCGACGTGATGCTGACCTGGGATCAAACCGGGTCCTACGAGGTATCAGAACTGCAGGGCCAGGGCGATGAAATCGGCGGTGATGACTGGATGACCATGTTGCTGCAGGCGAAAGCATTCCACAAGATTCCGCCAGCCAACATTCAGGCGATCTTCATGCGCATGCAGCAGATCAACTATAAGTCCGGCGATGTCGTACTCAAGCAGGGCTCCGACGGTGATTATTTCTACGTGCTGACACGCGGCAAATGCCTTGTAACGCGCGAAACACCACTCAATAAGGAAGGCATCAAACTTGCTGAACTGGCCGTTGGCGATACCTTCGGTGAGGAAGCGCTTATTTCTGACGCCAAGCGTAACGCCACTGTGACCATGACTGCAGACGGGTCCGTGATGCGTCTTGGCAAGGAAGACTTTAAGAAGCTGCTCAACGAACCAATGCTTGATTGGGTTTCAATGACAGAAGCCGACGAGATAGTGGCGAATGGCGGCCAATGGCTCGACGTGCGTTTACCAAGCGAATATGAAAATCATCACAAAGACGGCGCATTAAATATTCCGCTGTATTTTATACGGCTGAAAATCAACACGCTGGATCAGTCACAGAAATATGTGCTGTGTTGCGACACCGGCAGACGCAGCTCAGCCGGGGCCTATATTCTGAGCGAACGCGGTTACCAGGCGTACGTGTTGCAGGGTGGAATTAATTCCGCTTAGAACGACGCTAAGGGATCGCGGCTAAAGCCCAATCCGCCTGATTTGATTTAGCTGCGCGACGGGTGATTGCGGATTGATCTTTAGTGAGCAGTAAAAAATGCCGCGAACCACATTTTCACATCGTATGTGTGGGTTTGTCGCCGCCCAATTCGCCTGCGGTGACATAATTTCGAATATTGCCTGGTGCGAATTGATCTTTAGTGGCCTGCCAGAAAAGCAGCCAGAGATTCACATCGTATGTGTAGGTTTGTCGCCGCCTAAAGCACCGGCAAGATAAGTCTCAATCTTTTTCTGCGTGTTGCCCTGGTCCTGGTCACTGAACTGCACCCCAATGCCCGCCGTGCGCTTGCCCTGAGAACCCTTTGGAGTCATCCAGATAACGGTACCGGCTACCGGAATCTTTTCCTCTTCGCCCATCAGATTGAGCAACATAAAGACCTCATCACCCAGTCGATAGGAGCTGTTAGTCGGAATAAACAGGCCGCCATTGATAATAAAGGGCATGTACGCCAAATAAAGCGCACTTTTGTCCTTAATGGTCAGTGTAAGCAGTCCGGGTTTACTCATTAAACTTGCTCAATCCCACAGTGGTTGTATGTGTGCAGCTGGTGCCAGTCCCTGGTGCGAACTCAATCCTCCAGCCCAGTCAATTAACAGGCTTTCGAGTGTCAGCAGGACGTTAAACGACCCCACCGGCTGGCCTCTTAAGCCGTTAACAGTGTCTAGATAGCAGAACAAATTTCGCCTGTCTATGCATTGCAGCACAGATTGGCTGACCTCGAGGTTGTGCTGCGAGGAAACTCCGTCAAACGTGCGCTGAATGCAGTTTTGGACCTGCCTGGAAAGCCATTTGAGCACAAATTCCGGCTCATACTTAGACCAGCGTGCAGCAACTTCCAGAGGCGCCCCCTTTTTGCTTGCCAACGCCGCAAAGTCACGTGACAGAATCTCGGTGTCCTGTCGCTGCCCGGCCGCTACAACAGCAGCCAGGGGCGCATTGCCGGCCTCCCGCAACAAACCACCCCACTGTTCTCCCGGCCGCATTTGCTCCAGCCAGCGCATACCATCCTCCTCGGACGGCAACGCTATGCTCAGTCGCTGACAACGACTGAATATTGTCGCCGGCAGGCGGCCCACCCGGTCGGCAACCAATATCAGCAGTGCGTTGCCCGGCGGCTCCTCGAGGGTCTTCAACAGACTGTTGGCCGCATTGGCCGTCATGGCGTGCGCAGGATCAATGACAGCGACTTTGCCGCGGCCTTCGTAGCTGGTCAGTGCCAATGCCGAGACCAGCTCCCGAATCTGCTCAATACCAATGGTGTGTTTGTCCTCTACCGGCGATATCCAGCGCATATCGGCATGCTCTACAGCTTGCAGAGGGTATTGCACCCCGGCTTCAGCACCTGCCAGCCCGAGATGGGTCCTTGCAAGCCACGCGGCAGCACAGCGCTTGCCGCTGCCCGCAACACCGAGCAGCAATACCGCGTGCGGTGCCCTGCCCTGGTCCACACTACGCAACCACGACGACTCCAGATTTTTGTGCCAACTTAACTTCATTATTTCTAAGTACTTATGACCTTTAATTAATCTCAATTATCACTAATTAGCTGAGCAGTGACTCGCTCTACTTCAGCGCGAACCTCTGCCATGGAGCCGCTCGCATCCAGAACCACGAAGCGCTGCGGGTGTGCAGCTGCCAAATCGAGATATCCCTGCCGTACCCGTTGATAAAATGACTGTTGTTCGCTCTCCAGCCGATCCGCCTCACCACGCTGTTGCGCGCGTTGCATGCCGATTTCCGCGGACGCATCCAGCAGGATCGTCAGATCCGGTTCCAGCCCGTCCTGAACCCACTCTGCGAGCATGTTTATGCGCTGCATGTCGAGACCGCGACCATTGCCCTGGTACGCACGACTTGCATCAGTGAAGCGATCACATACGACCCACTTTCCGGCCTCTAATGCAGGGCAAATCGCATTGCGTATGTGCAGCGATCGCGAGGCAAAAAACAGGAGTAGCTCCGCAATATCGGGCAAATCTTCCTCGCCGTGTTCAAGCAACATTTGCCGGATTCTCTCCGCCATCGGTGTGCCGCCAGGTTCACGTGTACGCAACACCTCGAATCCATGCGCCTCGATAATCGCTGAAAGGTGATCAATATTGGTCGATTTAC
Organism: Woeseiaceae bacterium; assembly: GCA_047620565.1. Classification (GTDB taxonomy): domain Bacteria; phylum Pseudomonadota; class Gammaproteobacteria; order Steroidobacterales; family Woeseiaceae; genus SZUA-117. The sequence continues at coordinate 2,273 of JBLHLN010000179.1, read as the reverse complement.
CAACACCCTCAATACCCTCAACCGTTATAAATTTTCCGCGCGCCATCATTGTCCCGTTTGATTCAAACGTGCCGCGCGCTGTCGTTTCAGATATTCCTGCACAGCAGCATCGTGTTGTTCTTTCGTGTCCGAGAACTTGTGACTACCGTCACCCAGACCCGTCGCCACGAAATAGACTTCGCTTCCATCCGCGGGATGTACAGCTGCGTTTATGGCCGCTTTTCCCGGCAACGCGATCGGCGTCGGCGGCAAGCCGGATCGGGTGTAGGTGTTGTAAGGCGTATCTGTGCGTAAGTCGTTACGCGTCAGATTACCGTTGAATTCGATACCGATTCCGTAAATCACGGTTGGATCCGTCTGCAGGCGCATTCGCTGCCGCATTCGCCTGACAAAAACGCCGGAAATCTGTGGTCGCTCAGAAGCCAACGCAGTTTCTTTTTCAATAATAGATGCCAGTATCAGGGCCTCGTACGGACTCGTAATAGGCAGATTAACGTCGCGTCCAGCCCACTCCGCCGCCAATGTATCCTGCATCAGCTGGTAAGCCTGTTTCAGCAATTCAACGTCTGTTGTGCCTTTTGGGAATCGATACGTTTCCGGCAGAAAGAGCCCCTCGGGATGGTCAATATCACTACCCAGCAACTGCAATAGTGCCGGCCAGTCTTCATAACTAATGCTCGGCTCAACAACGTCACTGGCGTTCACTGCGGCTAACAGTTCCCGATAGGTCCAGCCCTCGACGATTGTGAAGGAATAGAGTTGCACCTCACCGCTTACGAATTTATCCAGCAACTGAACCGGCGTCATTCCTGCTGCAATCTGATATTCCCCGGCGTGTACAGCGGCTGCCTTTCCGGTGATGCGCGCATACCAGCGGAAATAGTCGGACCGTTCGATTACGCCAAGATCAGCAAGATTCTCGCTCACCTCCGCGAACGCGGCGCCCGGACGAATTTCGAATGCGACACCCTGCTGGGGGACAGAAACCGCCGACGTCAGGAAGCCACGAACCTGCCAGCCTGTAATTGCGACAACAAGCAGCGCGATAGCCAGTAAGGGCAAAAGAATTTTTAGGATGCGATTCAAATGCAGCAAACCTTATGAAGCAAACCTTGCAAAGCGAACCGTGTTTATCGAACCATGAAAATCGACCATGTATATCGATCCATCCGATACCCACTCACTGCCCGCGGCTCGCGGGCAGCCTAGTATATGGCAAGGATCGGAATTCAGTCGAATGCCCGGAAGACCAGGCTTGCATTTGTGCCGCCAAAACCAAACGAATTGGAAATCGCTGACTTGACACGTGTCTCACGTGCAGTGTGCGGAACATAGTCGAGGTCACAATCCGGATCCGGATTGTCGAGATTAATGGTGGGAGGAATTACCTGGTCGCGAATTGCGAGAATCGAGAATATTGCCTCGGCGACGCCCGCTGCGCCCAGCAAGTGGCCTGTACAGGACTTCGTCGAGCTCACCGCAAGGCTGTTCGCCGCCTCACCAAAAGTGCGCTTAATCGCGCATGTCTCGCCTTTGTCTCCAACTGGTGTCGAAGTGCCGTGAGCATTCAGGTAGTCGATATCTGCCGGATCAATGCCGGCATCGTTCAGAGCAGCGGTCATGCATTTTCGCGCACCCTCGCCATCCTCCGGCGGTGATGTGATGTGGTAGGCGTCTCCACTCATACCGAAGCCCACGAGCTCCGCATAAATTCTGGCGCCGCGCGCTTTTGCATGTTCCAGTTCTTCGACCACCAGGCAGCCCGCACCGTTACTTAGTACAAATCCGTCGCGGTCCCTGTCGAACGGTCGACTGGCTCCCTGCGGATCATCGTTGCGGGTCGTCATGGCACGTGCGGAACAAAACCCTGCAACGGCAGTGGGCGTTGTTGCATATTCGGATCCGCCAGCCAGCATGACATCCGCATCACCGTGCATGACACTGCGCGCCGCTATTCCAATGCAGTGCGTGGAAGTTGCGCACGCAGTAACAATTGACAGGTTAGGCCCGGTCATTCCGTGCATGATGCTGACGTTGCCGGAGGTCATGTTGATGATGCTGCCAGGAATATAAAACGGCGACACCTTGCGAGGGCCACCCGCCACCAGCTTTGCGTGGTTGTCTTCGATCGTCGCAAGACCACCAATCCCGGCGCCCATTGCAATACCGACGCGGTGACCGTTGTCCTCGTTTATCTCGAGACCCGAGTCACGAATCGCATCAACACTCGCAGCGATGCCGTAGTGCATGAATATATCCATGCGCCTGGCCTC
>JBLHLN010000178.1:0-5307 GCA_047620565.1 Woeseiaceae bacterium | reverse complement strand
CGCGAAAATGCGCACGCCGAGCCAAACGCTGATGGCGAATATCCAGTCGCCAACGAATAAATACAAAACGCCGCAGCTGATTACCGGTGAGATAACTATGAACAAAGGATGTGCGACGAGGCGAAACGGCCAGGTCTTCAAAACGTCATCGGTCGCCAGGTTGTCGTTACAAGGGTAGGGGAACAGGCAGAGATACAATGTTTTCCAAAAGCCGTCCGCATCCAGTTTGTTAGGATCCCCTTCGTGGTCTGAGAATTTATGATGCAACCGGTGTCGATTGACCCAACTGACGGGATCGACGTAAACGAAGAACGCGTTATTGACTAGCGTCACCGTCTTAAGGAACCACGGCTTGTAATCCAGTGCGCGATGCGCAATCCCTAAGTGAATCATGTCGGAGAGATACAGCCCGCCCATGAACCAGGAAATCAGTAAATAGCCGAAGCCGACGGCCGCACCCCAGTAGGGTCCGAGCTCGGCTGGTGCGAGCATTGCTGATATCAGGATTTGCAGGGAGAGTATTGCGAAGCCAAGCACGTTATATATTTTCATGGCGTTGATTCTACAAACAAACGCCAGGACAGGTAAGTCTTTGAGCTGAAAGGTAATCCAGGCCCTTCATCAGGTAATTTATGTAGAAATATCAGGTAACTATCAGTCATTCCTCAGTTCACCTTGCGGCAATCTCGGGACAATCGATCTCGAGTTCGGCGCGATCAGTGCCGAACATTCCGAAATAGGGAGATTGACGATGACCACACAAACCGGACGTTACAGGAAATTCGCACCGGTCTTGCTCGTGCTTGCCCTGCCTGTCCTGACGGCATGCAACAGCGGTGGCGATGATGAGGTGGAAGAGGAGCACAACCTCATCGACAACTCAAACAGCTATAACCAGTGTACCTCCTGGGAGGCATACTACGAAGATCCAACTGGCTGTGGCGGTACCCCGGCCTCTGGTGGCGCAGCACCGCCGCCGAACTCAACGGGCAGTACACCGCCGCCATCAGGATCTGGCGTTGCTGCATTGCTTAACGACGAACTGGAGTCGAACGATACGCTCACAAATGCCACGGCAATGAGTTATCCGACGCGATCTGGTACCACGACCCATATCGGCTGGGTTGCCAGGGGATCAATTAACGACCTAAATGACTATGTGGACTATTTCCTGTTCACGGCACCGCTGGGTCGCGACTACATCATCAGGCTTTGTCCGCCGATGGGCAGCCCATGTAATGGAACAACAGGTCTGGATACGTTGACAGCTTTTTTCGAATTGCTCGATCAGGATGGCAACGTGTTGTTAAGTTCGCAGGGCACCTCCACAAACGCCTATGAAATGGCCATTGATGCCGGGGTCGTTTACTACGTGAGGGTAATGGCTGCCGATACGATGGGCGCAACGGTGAACTACAACTTCCAGGCATTCGAGAAAAAGTAGCGGTCCAGGCACCATAAGCGAACAATTGATCACGTTTCTCAGTGCATTTTCAGCGACTTACGTGTATTTTTGTTTCCCAGTCGGTACGGAAGCCAACTTAATGTCAGGCCTGGTCCAAGAGCTAAAAAGACGCAACGTTTTCCGCGTAGGTGTGGCCTATGTCGTGGTGGCGTGGCTGATCCTGCAATTCATCGATCTCGTGCTTGAAAACATGAGCGCTCCACAATGGGTCATGCAAGTATTCATGCTGGCACTTGGAATCGGACTGCCCATTGCGGTGTTTTTTGCCTGGGCGTTTGAGCTCACCCCAGAGGGAATCAAAACGACAAAAGAGGTTGATCGCAGCGAAAGCGTGACTCACAACACCGGTCGCAAACTCGATCGCATCATCATTGCTGTCCTTGTCATTGCGGTTGGATACTTCGTTTGGGAACGCCAATCGGGCCCGGTAGAGGTCGAGCAATTGGCTGTGGAGCCATCACTCGCCGTTCTGCCATTCGTGAACATGTCCGGCAACGCCGAGAACGAATATTTTTCCGATGGCATCACTGAGGAAATACTCAATTCAATTGTCCGACTGAAATTTATGGACGTTATCGGTAGAACGTCTTCTTTCCAGTTCAAAGGACAGAACCTCGATTTACGCGCCGTCGCCGAATCGCTTGACGTAACGCACATCCTCGAGGGAAGTGTAAGAAGAGATAACGACAAAGTGAGAATCACGGCTCAGTTGATCGAGGCGGAATCCGGCTATCACCTATGGTCCGACACGTATGATCGTGACCTGGTCGACATCTTGAGTGTGCAGACCGAGGTGGCGAGGTCAATTGCCGACGAACTCCAGCTGACTCTTATCGAATCCAATATCGATTCTCCAGCCTTCAGCAACAGCGAAGCCTACGATCTTTATCTCAGAAGCAAACAGGCGCTGATGGACTATTCATTTACGACGCTAACTCAAGCACATCGATGGCTCGATCGAGCCATCGACCTTGATCCTGGGTACGGCCTTCTCTACGTGACCAAAGCGCAAGCGTATGCCGATGGTGCCGTCATCGGCATGCTTAGCGATGAGGACGCTGCTGAATTGGCGATGGCACTACTTGATACGGCAAAAGAGAACGGTGCCGGCAACACTGGCGAGTGGTATCGAGCTCGCGCCTATGCGAATTACCTTTTAGACAATACAAGCCAAATGATGGACGACCTTCGCCACGCCTACGATGTAAATCCTTCAGACTCGAATATTGCGCAGGACTACGTCAATTCCCTGAACACCGGTCGGGAGGATACGTTGCGCGCCATCGACGTGCTGCAGGAGTCGCAGAAAAATGATCCGCTGAACTACTGGTTCCCGGTAGCCATTGCGAGAAGATATGAGCGATTACTGCAGTTCGATAAAGCAGATGCGACATGGCGGCGCTCACTTGAAATGGCGCCCGACGCTCCGTCGCCAGCGGCGTTTTATGGGATCTTTTTGGCAAACTCCGGCAAGTTGGCAGCTGGCGCGAATCAGCTTGTTTCGACGATATCGATGGATCCTATTGATCCGGAGTCGTATACATTTCCAGGACAAACCATGCTGTCCATGGGAAATTATGCCAGCGCGCGTGAATTTGCCGATCGTGCTTTGGCCATCAATCCGAAGTCTGCAGAAGCCCGTATGATTAAGGCGGCAGCACTTTATCTTGATCCTGCACTTGCCGAAGACCCCGCTGCGGCACCCGAAATCATCGAAGCCATGCTCAAGGAAACGCTTTCCGATCCTGACACGCTGTATCGGCGCATAGGTACCAGCATGCTGGATTTTCAGGCTTATCTCGCGTTATTGGAAGGCGAGCCGGATCGTGCCCTCGCACAGTTTGAGGCTCATGCGACTATTCCGACGAGAATAACGACCGATACGGAAAGGTTTGCCTCCGAATTGGACCACTGGTCGACACTCGCAATTTATGCGCGTTTGCTCCGCGAGGTCGGACGAACAGAGCAGGCAGATAAGGTTGCGTCGCGACTCGATTGGATCAACGAGGATAGTGCCGCGGAATGGGCAGGCGGTGCACTGAATGCAGCCGCGTTGAGTCTGCTGATTGATTCTCGAGCAGGGTTTGTCGAGGAGGAAAAAGTGATCGGCTGGATTACACAGCTGCATAGCATAGGTGTCCTTTTCATGTGGCGACCAACGCTGACATTGCATACCGGGCTGCTGGTAATGGAAGGTCAACAAGCCCTGGTCGATGTACTGGACTTGTTTGAACAATCGTCGTCGATGGCATTGGCCGAATATTTGACGCTCGTTGAAGACAATTAGACACTGCGATCCGAACAGGAGAATCCAGAATGCCTGAGATCATTCCGCTCGGCTGGTTTCACATTGTCATGGGAGTCGTCGCCCTGGGCAGTGGGGCGTTTACGCTGGCCAAATTTAAGGAAATATCCCTGCAAACACGTTCCGGGCAGATCTACCTGGGCACTACCCTTATTACTGCCGTCACTGCACTGGCTATTTTTCAACACGGAAAATTTGGACCGGGCCATGCGTTGGCGGTGATGACCTTGTTGGCGTTGGCTTTAGGGATGGTTGCTGCGAAGACAAACCTGTTCGGAAAATTATCCCGCTATGTGCAGGCGATCGGTTTCTCAGCGACGCTGCTCTTTCATTGTGTTCCCGCGGTAACGGACGGATTGTTGCGTCTGCCGGTCGGTAATCCTGTACTGACGTCAATCGAAGATCCGATGTTGAAGATGTGTTACCTGGGTCTGTTGGTGATATTCCTGACAGGCATTGTCCTGCAGCTACGCTGGATTCATCGGCAGACCGATTAAAAGATCAGGTTTGGATGCTAACGTGGTCGTGCGCCGCGCAGGCCCATCAACATAGCATCCAGAATATCCAGCGGAATACTGAAGCGAATTTTTCGTATGAGCGAGGCGCGAATTCTACGCTTGCTGGCCGTATGCGCCGGCATGTTGAGTTCCTTAAATGTCTTTGCGTTGGACTCTGCGCGAGGCATCAGGTCGCCAGGCTCGACCAGTTCATCGAAAAACCCCGCTCGCAATGCCGATTCGACATCGAAAGACTCCGACAGCGCGACTGCACGCTGAAAAGCACCCGGGTTGAGCCGGTTGCGTAACACAGCGGCAGCAACGCGCGGCATCGTCAGCCCGATAGCCACCTCGTTTGCCGAAATTTTAAAATCACCGCGGCTGCCGATTACGTAGTCCGCTGACAGCATCAGGAAGATACCCATCGCCAGAGAATGACCATTGCAGGCGGCAATAACCGGGTAGGGATAGGCCAGCACACGAGCCGTCAGTGCGTAGCCTGAGCGCAACATGCGCAATGCTTTGACACCGCCTTGCTTCATCACTTTGAGATCGAAGCCCGCCGAGAAAACATCATCGCGGCCGGTGATGATCACAATTGCACGGTCGGCTTCGGCCTGATCAAGCGCCTGGTAGATTTCAGCCAGGACTTGCGGCGACAGCGCATTTCGTTTGCCGTCATCGATGCGAATCGTGGCAACCTGATCTTGCAATGTGTACAGGACGAATTCCATAGTCTCTCGTTTTATTCCCGGTGGTGCGGTCAGGACGCTATTTTCCGTGATTATCGGCCAATTTGCAGTCCGGATTTACAAATCGCTCCAGTATTTCCATGAAGTATGGCCATGCTGCCGCCCAATTGATTGCAGGTTTGGGTTGATGGAATCCGCTACACTGCAACGCGAACCGGTATCAGCGACGTAGAATGTTTGACGATTTTCTAACAGCAATTTCGCGCATCAGTGATTTCATGTGGGGCCCCTGGACGATGATTTTCATCGCCTTCGTATCCGTCTACCTGACAGTGCGTACCCGGTTTT
>JBLHLN010000177.1:0-5329 GCA_047620565.1 Woeseiaceae bacterium | reverse complement strand
CTGCCCGACACGGGCGAAACTATTTTTGTTCTCGACTACCTGCACGCGAGTCTGCGTGAGGTTGAGGTGGATTTTCGAATCGTCAGGGACACCACGGGTCTTGGTCAGTTCGTACAGCACGAGGACATCCTGGCGCTGGATGACTTGCAGGCTATTACGGTTTTCTATGAGCCGCCGGCCATAAAACCCGGCGGCTCATTTCGCATAGAGCACACGTTCCTGGAGAAAGGCGACTACGTAGGTGTTGTCACGGCGGGCCACCCTGCAAATGACACCATTTATAATGCGGTGTTTCCGTTCACAGTCGGCGCAGTCCGTTATCCTTACTGGTTGATTGCTGTTGTTGTTGGCCTGCTTTTGCTTTTGTTGATGCGACAAGCAATTATTTCGCAACAAGGGAAAGAGTCCTGAATTGAAGACGCTGCTACAAAAACACGGTGCCTGGCTGCTGGCTTTACTGGTAGCGCTGCTGGCCTTTCCGCCGCAGTGGTATCCGGATTCGTTGCGGGTATTGCGCACAGCGTGGTTTGGTGCAGCAGATTACCGACCTTTGCCGGCCTCGACTGATCCACAAACCCTGAGTCCCGAGTTGTTTTGTCCCCCCGACCCGTCCGGTTGGCGAGAGCAACAAACGATTGAGGGTGTACAAATTTCTGCATCTGCCCCCTGCGTTGCTGACAATCCCTATACCGTCGCGGCTTTCGTCAAAGGGACGAACAATGTCTCGCAGGACACGCTTGGTCGCAGCGGCCTGACAGCGGACGCAGTTGAGAAGGGTCGCGACCTGGATGGCGACGGAGATCCGGATGAAATTCACATACGCCTGGAGGTTGCGGAACTGAATGGTGGCTCGCCAATCGATACGGGTGGCGTTACCCGCTATGAAATTGCGCCGGGTATACGGCCGGGAGTGTGGGTCTTTGCGCCAAAGTTTGTCGGCATGGCTGTTGAGAATTTTGAGTCGCAGATAGCACGTTCCTCGCTGCGACTGCCATCACCGGCAATTCGCATAGAGCAGGGTGACACGGTCAAAATTACGCTTGAGAACAGTCATTACATGCCGCATACACTGCACCTGCACGGCGCTGATCATGGTTTTGTCGACGCCGCGGGCGAGGGCAACGACGGGGTGCCGATTACCAGCGAGGTACCGGTGTTGCCCGGTAACGCACGTACTTATGAACTGACACCGCGGTCATCAGGCACGATGTTCTACCATTGCCATGTGCAACCGCATGTGCACGTGCTGATGGGATTGCAGGGCCTGTTCGTAATCGAGGAAAACAAGCCGAACAACACTTTGCAAACGATGAACATTGGCGCCGGCCTGGTCCGTGCACCATCAGTTGCATCGCGCGAAGAATATGCGGCGGAGTATGACCTGCACTATCTCGATCTCGATAAGGATCTGAGCCAACGCATCCAGGAAAACAACGATCCGCGCTTAATTACGCAATCGATGCATCGCGACTATGATATTACCGATGCAGCGCCAGACTACTTCACGCTGAATGGCCGATCTTTTCCTTACACATTTCGTGAATCGTTACTGGTTGGTAGTGAAAACGAGCGGCTGAAACTCCGTGTAGTCAACGGTGGCATGAAGGGCATCTCCCTGCACACGCACGGCCACAAGTTTACGGTCACGCACCGCGACGGCGTTGAGTTGCCGCCTGCGGCGACTGCGCCGCAGGACGTACTTTGGCTGGCGACTTCGCAACGTGCGGACCTGTCACTGGACCTGTCAAACGATGGCGTACATGCCTACGGGCCAGGCATCTGGCCATATCATGATCACCAGAACCAGGGCGTAACGACGGACGGCATCGGCCCCGGTGGCAACATCAGCGCGATTGTCTACCAGCAGTACCTCGATGACGGGGGTTGGCCAAAGACTCGTGGTGTGTCCTGGGATAAATATTTCACCGAGGCGTATTACCGCAAGGACGTGCCCGTCTGGGAAAGTTATGCGCCGGGCCTGTTTTCTGCTGCCGGTCGCGACTCCGCTTTGTTCATTCGAGCGCTGCTATTTGCAATCGCGCTGGCGATTCTTGCAGCGCTGCTGCTTGCACCGCTTGTCAGAGGAAGATCAGGGCGTGCGTAGCATCACTATTGCTGTAAGTATGTTGCTGTTTGTGCAGGTTTTCGCGCAGGAAACCGATCACAGCATGCACAACATGGCAGTTGCAACAACGGGCGTCGTGATGAACGAAAACCACGATACGTTGCCAGAGGGATGCCAGGCAATCAGCCAGGATCATGCCTTCACAATTCACGCGGGACGAAAATACAGCGATGACAAACATGGCATGACCTTTGGTCTCAGCGAGCCCGAGGTGCAGGTCGAACCGTGTAGCCGAATCGAAATAAATTTTGTTAACGACGATGACGTTCGTCACCAGTGGATGGTGCACGGTCTGCCCAAGTACCTGTATCCGACCGGCATGTTCCACATCGAAGCGGCAGGCGGGCAATCGCAGAAAGGCGTTTTCATCGTGCCGCCCGAAAATCGCAACTATCTGATTCATTGCGATATGAGCCAGCACATGGAAAAAGGTATGCGGGGCCAGCTCGTGGTAGGCAGCGGCAGCGGTGACTTGTGGGCGGTGGATGGTGTCAGTGATGCGTTTTACCGCGCACCCTACCTTGGTTCAGACAGCCTGCTCTGGACAGTTGCCATCGCAATCGCTGTTTTTGCAGCCACGCTGATGCTGGCGATCAAGCTCAAATAAGAAGGCAGCCGGAATAGTCATGTGCGATCATTCTGTAAGCCATCGAAAGCTGCAGGATTCTTGTGGTAATTACGCCGTATAAAAATACCAGTGCATTGATCAGCTTCGCAGCTGTAATTGTCATTGTTTATGGCATGCAGGCCGCCAAGGTTCTCCTGGTACCATTTTTGCTTGCGGTATTTCTTGCGCTGATCGCCATTCGGCCAATGCTGTGGCTTGAAAAGAGAAAGATTCCATCCCTTGCGGCAGCGCTGCTGCTTGTCTTCGCCATGATGTTGGTGCTCGCCGTTGTGGGAACCATTGTCGGCTCATCAATAGCTGACTTCACCGCCGCATTGCCAGCTTACCAGGATCGACTCGATATCATTGTCAGCAGCGCCATCGATTTCGTTGCGAAGCTTGCCGGTGATGAGGCCTCTTTTTCAGGCTTCGGCGATCTCATCGACCCGGGTTGGGCCATGGGCATGGCGGCAAGCATACTTAACTCGTTGCGCGATGTACTGACCAATACATTCTTAATCCTGTTCACGATGGTTTTTATTTTGCTGGAGGTGTCGAGCGCCGGTATCAAAGCAAAGGCGGCGTTCGGCCGCGACGCCGAAACGTTCACGCGCCCGCGAATTTTTCTGGACAATCTTGGCCGCTACCTGGGGATCAAGACCGTCGTCAGCATGGCGACGGGATTGCTGGCCGGTTTGTTGACCTGGTCGGTGGGCCTCGATTTTCCGCTGTTATGGGGCATGCTGGCCTTTCTCTTCAACTATGTCCCGGCCATTGGATCCATCATAGCCGCAGTGCCTGCGGTACTCATGGCGCTGGTACAACTGGGTATTGGCGATGCGTCACTGACTGCCGCCGGCTTCCTGGCAATCAACATGGTTTTTGGCAATATGATCGAGCCACGCCTGATGGGATACGGAGTTGGCATCTCTCCGTTGATCGTGTTTACCGGGTTGGTCCTGTGGGGCTGGATATTCGGCCCGGTGGGCATGCTTTTATCTGTGCCGTTAACCATGACTTTGAAAATGGGCTTGGAGTCGGACGAAAGCACACGCTGGCTGGCAATCCTGATCGGCTCGGAGCGGGATGCTGAATATGCACTGGCGTTACGCATGGCCGAGGAAAAAGAAGCATAAGCATAATAATTTTGTCCCGCAGCAAAGGAGCGGCTTAGTGATCCGGAAAGCGCTTGTCCTGACCGTAATTTTTTTCTCATCGCTGGCGGCGGCAACAGATATTCATTTCATGATTCCCGGCGGCGCGGGTAGCGGCTGGGACAGCACCGCACGCGGCACAGGAATGGTGCTGAGAAAAGCACAGCTCATCGATAATGCGTCGTTCGAGAATATTTCCGGCGCAGGCGGGGGCAGGGCTATCGGTACGCTGATTGAAACGGCGGAACGGCGCGGTAATACGCTGATGGTCAACTCCACGCCCATCATTGTCCGGTCATTGACGAAAATTTTTCCGTATTCGTTTCGCGATCTGCAGCCGGTAGCGAGAATCATCGGTGACTACCAGGTTCTGGTGGCGCGTCCGGACTCGTCGCTAACGAATTTCAATGAGGTGTTAAGTCGCTTTCGTGAGAATCCGCGCAGTATCAAAATCGCTGGTGGTTCGGTGAGAGGCGATCTTGACCACCTTGTGCCGGCACTCGCGTTTCGTGCGGCGGGCGAGAATCCGCAGCACGTCGCATATGTTCCCTATGATGGCGGCGGCAAAGCACTTGCGGGCTTTCTCACCGGAGAAGGAGACCTGTTGTCGACCGGCCTAAGCGAGGTGCTCGCTTACCATCGTGCGGGAAAGCTAAAGATAATTGCGGTCAGCGCGACGCTGCCTGTCCCGGGGCTACCGGAGCTCGCGACGTTTATCGAACAGGGCGTCGACTTTAGTTTCGTAAACTGGCGTGGATTTTTTGCTGCACCCGGAATCCCGGACTCCGCAGCTGACGAATATGCAACGCTGTTGAAAAAAATGCAGGCGACGCCCGAGTGGGAGGAGTTGCGCAGCAGGAATGGCTGGCAGAATCTTTATTTGCCGCGCAAGGACTTCGTCAGTTTTCTGCAGCAACAGGAAAAGGATATTGGCAGTCTGATGCTCGAACTCGGATTTCTAAGGAAAGATTCGACATGATGCTGCGGCGGGATTCGCTGGCGGCATTACTGCTTTTCGTGCTGTTTGCCACTTATGGCTACCTGGCAACGGATATCCAGGTGTTTCCCGGCCAGGAGCTCGAACCGTTCAAGCCGCGTACATTGCCGTTTACGCTCGCGATTGCAGGCATGTTCCTGTGCGCGGCGCGCGTCCTGCAAACACTGCGCGAACCAGACTCCACGACGGTCACGTGGGCTAAATACGACTGGGTGTGTGCCACGCTGTTGTGCCTGGCCATGATTGCCTATGGATATCTTTTCACGCGGCTGGGGTTCATAACCGCCACGGCAATTTTCCTTTTCGCAGGATTCTATATCCTGGGCGAGAGACGTCTGCCGGCCCTGGTATTGATTCCAGTCGTTTTTACGCTGGTTTTCTGGGCGGTGATGACGCAATTGCTCGGCTTGTACCTGGCACCGGGTGACTGGTGGCTAAGGGCGGGC
>JBLHLN010000176.1:0-5335 GCA_047620565.1 Woeseiaceae bacterium | reverse complement strand
GATCCTCATCCGCCGACAATTCGCCCTTGAAAACAAGCGTAGGTCCAATGACCGATACGTTCTTTGAGCGGATGGGTTGTTGCTGCCCAAGCCGCAATGAGGGGGTTTCTCTAATTTCTGGGTCTTCTTGGGTTTTCTTGAACATAATCATTCCTCCAGTTCTGCGCTACGCGTACAACAGTTTAGGTTGCCCCGCACAGGCTCAAAACTACTACGGATCAGCATGGGCGGCACATCTAGTCCATTGCGACTCGTCCCATGAATCGTGCGCCGTTCTCAATGTACAGGCCGGAGCAACAGATATCACCCTGAACATCTGATCCCTTGGCGCTCGATACCGCCCGAGTAGTCGAGGATACGGATGTGCCAGGTTATTGGCTCCATCCTCTCAAAGGTCGGGCGAAGAATCGATGGCAGTACAGACTCCCGCCAAAGTCACGCAGCATCAAGGGCTTTCTGAATGCCATCAGAAATGCGCCTATCCGATCACAGGTTTTCGTGCCAGGCCCTTTGCGCCAGAGCCTTTCTATTATTGACATCAAGCTTCGCAAACACGTTTTCTAAGTGGAACTTGACCGTGTTTTCTGTACAGCTACAGTTGCGCGCAATCCATCCAGCACAATACGGATCTTCTCCTGCGCACTGTATTGCTTGCGCGTCTTGCGTTTGATGTCACGAATAATTTGTTCCGACGATGTTCGTCCTCTTGGTTTCTGATTCATCTCAACTCCTCAGCTTAGGATGAACAAAAACTCTCTCTTAAACCAGATCTATATCTGTACCATAGGCGCTGACGGCGTACAGACAACGATGTTCTCATCGAGAACTCTTATAGACTTGAGATTCCTATCGATCTCACTGTGCAGTGCTGCAGCGTACCAGCAATTTCTCAAAAAGATTTCCGTCTCCACAATTCAGAGACTATACCAACGTGCCAGCGCGAATAATTGAATGCATTACAAAAAATGGAATACTTTGCGTCGGTATTTGCGTCTACTAATTCATATCAGGATATAGCACTGCATTGAAAAGGAACTTGTAAGTTCCGTGAGTTTGGCCGCGATGCTGGGAGCGAAAGCCGATCAGTATCACCCGGCCGTCCTTATACCCCGCATCAACCACGGCGGCCCGGCGCGTGAGCTTATCTTCGCCCAACGTCCAACCTCGCAATAGCACATTATCTTGCGGATAGCTGGCCACCACCTGGCGGTCCCAATCCCCGGAAGGCGGCAGCCAGGTGCTGTACGCGACACTGCGGAAAAACAGCGCCGCTGCTTCCGCCGGCATGCCGTAGCCGATCGGTGACTGGTTGTCCACTTCGATCTTCAACAACGATGTAGGTACGAAGAATTCAGTCTCCGACAATCCCTCCAGGGCATTCTTAATAGGTAGATTTAACTCCTTCGCGAACAATGGGCCAGCGTTATCGAGCGCCACTAATACTCCCCCCTGTCCGACGAAGTCTGCTAAAGACTTAATCCCTTCTGCGCCGAGACCGCCTTGATATTCTGCTGGAAGAGCGTCGACAGACCTGGCGTAGGCAGCTGAGTCCGGGCTGGGCAAACCTGTTTTGATGACTGCCGGGCTCTCATTGGCAAATACAATGACATCAAACTTGCGGCTCAGATTTTCTCGCATATCCGAGTTGTGGAGCGTTGTGTAAGGAATACCAAAATCTTCGAATACAAACCTGGTCCAGCCTTCATCCATGTTGCCTCTGCGCGCAAACGATTGATACAGTCCGATGCGGGGCAATCGAAGCTCGACCGTTGCAATGCCGTTGACGTCCGCAAGACCATGGGGCGTAACCGGCCATTTCTCAAACAGACCGGTGAGGGCGTTTTGCACTCGTGATGTGTTTTTGACAATGAAACTGCCTGCCGGCAGCACACCACCATCACTTTCGACGTTTTTGGTCGAGCGATAGACATCAGCATCCTCCCGCAGCAGCGCAACAGCTACCGCATACGATGCATTTACCCGGGCATCAAGGACAACATACGCAGACGATGGCACTGTTACGTTCGGGTGGGGAATGCTTGTCAACTTCTCCAACGAGGCTTCGAAAGCTTCATCGATCTGACTAAAGGCAACACCCATCTGCAGTGGCAGTGCGTGCGACGCGTTATCTTCGAGTCTCTGTGGGACCCCAGTCGGGTAGGCACGTTCACCGAGCATGTTGAGTACATACGGACGGTAGGGTTGCGCCACGAAGATTACAAATGACCCTGACGGGAAGGTCACGCCGTCTGCGACAAATGTTTCGCTGGCCTGGTGAATTTCTGTTCCACCGAATTCCAATATCTCGAGCATGCGCAGCGTGGTGGGGTAGTCGGTTTGATTTGATGGAACGACGAAGGCGAAAGGATCGCCAGGGCGAGGCGTCTCAACGGCGTCCTTGCCCATCTTGTAAAAATTGTAAAGCAAGTCTTCCTTGTGCCGGCCTGTGGTCTCGACCAGGCTCATAGAAGCTCTCAAAATATAGTCCACTGCGTCCCTTAAATGCCACCAGCCGCCAGGCCAAGGATCGGGATACGACAAGCTGTTGTGCGACAGGAATTCCGGAATTTCATTGGGATCGACGTAAATCGGAGTCGCCAGGAGAGACGATGCCGTTTCTGTGAATACTGCTGTCGTGTTATGCACCATGGCATTGGTAGTGAGCGTACCCTTCCACCATGCCGAGGCATAAGTAGAGCCGTGGAGAACACCCTTAAGCCCATCTTTCTGCAGGTCATAAACCATGTTCGACCCGACAAGATCGATCCCACTGAAAATCAGCGGGTGAATATTGGGATCGGCCGGATCGATGAACGGCGGAATAAAGATGCGCGAACCGGGGCCTGACTGGTGATGGTCGCAAAATACCTGTGGAAACCAGTCATGCCACATGACCGAGCTGATGGCCCGGGTCTCAACCAGGTTATTGGTGATCCCGTCACGATTGTTGTCGTGCCCGGCGTAATGATGATAAAGGAAAGGAATCGGCCCGCCTTCATGCTTCGTGCCCAGATTCTTTCTGTACCAGTCAACGACCATAAGCTGGCCGTCCGGATTTGCCGCAGGGATCAGCAATACGATAACGTCGTCCAACATCTTGTCGGCATCAAACGGTGTGTCGCCAGTAGCCAATCTATAAATGAATTCCACGCTATGTTGCGAATGGGCAATTTCTGTCGCGTGCAGGCCGGTTTGGATTAGGAGGATAGCCTTGCCGTCTTGGCTAAGTTGTCTGGCCTCCTCGGGCGAGAGGCCTCTGGGGTCGCTCAATCGTTTCGTGATCTGGCGATAACGGTCGAGATTCGCCATGTTCTCCTCAGATGTGATGACGGCCATAATCATCGGTTCACCCAAGGTGGACTGACCGATGGTCAACACCGAGACGTTCGTTGATTCCTCATCCAGTTTTTCAAAATATGCCCGGATCTGGTGGTAATCTACGAGCTTGCGATCTGCGCCAATCTGGTGGCCGAAAAATTCCTCGGGCGATGTCTGTGCTTTGAGCAACAACGGCAAAAGCAAGAGCGCAACAGCGATTAGCCTGATAGTCATTTTATACCTCCTTGGAGGTGTTCAAGTATTTTTCCTCAAGTGACTGCCTGTCCATTTGTCGCAGAATCACTCGGACAAATGAGCCAATACATAATACGCTAATTCGTTTTCCAAAGCCGACGAACGGCGGTGCGTTCCGCAATGAGGAACGAGACAAAAAAAATAATATTTTTGCAACGGTATTTCGTTGTAATTATCGTTCGCATGATGTCAA
The DNA here is from genome assembly GCA_047620565.1 of Woeseiaceae bacterium. Classification (GTDB taxonomy): domain Bacteria; phylum Pseudomonadota; class Gammaproteobacteria; order Steroidobacterales; family Woeseiaceae; genus SZUA-117. Next base: position 1,569 of record JBLHLN010000176.1, on the reverse strand, counting down.
TGCTTGTCGATTACATTAGAATAAAGTTCTCTCTCCACTGTCATCCCTAGATACACCACGTTTTTCAGGCGAGTTCGATTGCGATGAATTCACGATCCTGCCGGATATGCAGCATCGAGTGGCTTCTAATCATCTTGGTCACTGGTGGCTTAGTAATTTTTGCGCTGCCTCTTTCGGCGACGGAAGATCTTTCTTCGCGACAGTACAAAAATATTCCAGCTGTACGCGTCACGACGGCGCCTGTTATTGATGGCGTTCTCGATGATGCTGCCTGGGGACAGGCGGCTGTAATCACGGATCTGCACCAGGCACGGCCCTATGAATTTACCGAGCCAGTCGAGCGGTCCGAATTTTACGTCATCTATGATAACGATGCGGTTTATGTCGGTGGGTATCACCGGGACAGCGAGCCGGACAAAATAGTCGCTAATCAGCTGATTCAAGATTCCAATATGGGGGGGGAGGATCGAGTGACGGTGGTACTCGATCCGTTCAACGATAAGCGCAGTGGTTATGCGTTTACGTTAAATTTCAATAACGTACGTCGAGACGGTCTGTTCATCAACCCCACGGAATTTTATGGGGATTGGGACGGGATCTGGCAGGGCCAGGCTACGCTGACGGATGACGGTTGGATAACCGAAGTTGCGATCCCGTTTAAGACCTTGTCATTTTTTTCTGAAAACGATACCTGGGGCTTTAATGTCTGGCGCGAAGTGGGGCGGACGGGCGAACGTATCGCATGGGTATCACACAACAGAGGTACGAATCCCAGTGCGGCCGGCGAACTACACGGACTGAGAAATATGGATACGGGCCTTGGCCTGGATGTGGTGCCGTCGTTGAGCCTGCGTCAATTACGGGACTTTGAAACAGATGACAAAGATTTTCTGATCGAACCGTCGCTGAATGCGTTTTATAAGATCACGCCATCATTAAACGGATCGCTTACGGTTAACACGGATTTCTCCGCAGTAGAAGCCGATTCACGGCAGGTTAACCTGACCCGCTTCAATCTTTTCTTTCCAGAAAAGCGCGACTTCTTTCTGAAGGAGGCCGACATCTTCGAGTTTGGACGGATAGGTGGTAGAACTAGCATCAACCAGATATCGCGGGTTCAGCGGGAAAACGGCCGGCCGTTTTTTTCCCGCAGAATCGGGTTGAGTGAGGATAATGAACCGGTCGATCTTGAGTATGGAGGAAAAATCAGCGGCCGTGCTGGGCAATGGAATATCGGTGCGCTGGCGATCAGGCAGGCGGCGCTCGGTGATATCGATGCCAGCGATATTCTTGTCGGCAGGTTAACGCGCAACGTTCTGGAAGAGTCCACGGTCGGTGTCATTATGACGTACGGTGATCCCACTTCGAATTTGGACAACAGCTTGTTTGGCGTTGATTTTCGCTACCAGAACACGAATCTATCGGGCGGGAGCACGATCGTGGCGGAATCCTGGTATCAGCAGAGTGATACGGAGGGAATTGATGGCGAAGATGCAGCCTGGGGACTCGGGCTGCGTATGCCGAACACTGCAGGATTTCGTGCTGGTATTTCCGTCAAGGAAATTCAGG
>JBLHLN010000175.1:0-5366 GCA_047620565.1 Woeseiaceae bacterium | reverse complement strand
ATTACCCAGGCCGCCGGCATTGCCGTTGCTAATGGATTGTCGTGGGACGCTGCCCTTGAGGCAATCACGCTGGCCCCTGCCCGTATGTATGGTGTTGACGGTCAGGTTGGCAGTATTGAAGTAGGCAAAGAGGCGGATATTGTCATCTGGGGCGCTGACCCACTGGAAATATCAAGTTATCCGGAGCAGGTCTATATCCAGGGATTGCCAATATCGATGCAAAGCCGCCACACGCTCCTTAGGGACCGCTACCTTGACGCCGATTCGGCCTTGCCACCGGCATACCGCAACTGATTATGGTCTGAATCTGCCCTAGGTCAGGCAGGCAATACTCAACCCAGGTGCCCGCGGGAGAAGCCTGCTCTCGCTTTCTTTTTTCTGCAAAGTGCGTTACATTTACATTACTTTCACTATACATTTGCGTCATGCCCAGAACTAAAATTGCCACTCTGAATCTGCGGATCGATCCCGGCGTGAAAGAAGCCGTGCGCGCGGCTGCAGACAATGAGCACCGCAGCGTGGCCAACATGATCGAAATGCTGATTCGCAGGCACTGCGATTCGGCGGGCATTGTCATTACCGAACAAACCGAGATGTTTCCGGGGAATGAAAATGGATGAAAAAATGATGAAAGCGATGGTCACAGCCGGGGCCATCAAGAAAATCAGCATTATTGGTAACGGAGCCCGGTTTCACATTGAGGCCAACACGCCCAATGGCTCGATTACGGCAGAAACTCACAAAGGCAAGGTGAAGACCTGGGTGACGTTAGATGCTGCAGCAAAGTGGGTTCGAGGTATCGGCATTGGCACGGCGCACATCAACCTCGCCCACTGGCAGCCAGGGCAGCGCGAATTTCCTATTTAGTAGTATGAAATCGTAATACGAAATTGTAATGCGAAATTTCGCAGCAGCTTCCTGCGCCTGAACAGGTAATTCAGAGCAGAAAATCCGCGACAACCTCGGCGAGGCGATCCGACCATCTTTCCGGAAACGGCTCCAGTATCTCAACCGAGTTTTCAATATCCACCTTGAACACCCTGCTCATTAATTCATCAACTGCCTGCGGATGCGATGTTGCAAGGTTTAGCTCTTTGTTAGTGCGAAAACTCAATTTGTCCCAGTTAGCCGAACCGAGACAAGCCCAGCCATCGAAGACTGCGGCTTTGATGTGCGACATACCGGGATACAGATAAACGCGAATTCCGTGTTCAAGCATCGCGTTCACCGCAAGTACATTGCTTCGATTGACGGGACCGTGATTGCCAACCAGTGGCATGATCACGCGTACGTCTACGCCGCGTCTGCGCGCTCTCGCCAACTCGTAAAGCATTGCATCGTCAGTGAAATAGGCATTCTGTATATAGATCTGTTTTCTTGCATTACGAATAGCGGCAATTTGTGCGCGAAAAATCTCTGCATTTCCCGGCCGCGTAAACAAAGCCCGCACCGGATAGCCTATATCATCGGCAAATTCGCGATTGCGCCGCATCTTGTGAAAGAAATAGCCCACATCACCAAGCAGACCGGCATGTGACCACGCATCGCGAAAATCCTGGCGAATAATATCAACCACCGGGCCGCGCACCTCCATCATCATGTCGTGCCACACATATCGATATTCACGACCGATATTCATGCCCCCGGTGAACGCGAATTCGTCATCAATGATGGTAGTTTTTACGTGATCACCTGCGACCAGCCACGGATTTTTCGCCTGCCGAACTTCAATTTCAGAATTTTCTTCCAGGAATCTTCTGACCGATTCGGGAGCCACATAGTCTTCCGGTATGCTTTCATGCTCGGCCCCGGTTGCGACAATTGTGCCGAATCCGTCGAGGAGAATTTTGACTTCCACGCCCTCTTCTGCGCGACGACGCAACAAGCGGCCAATTCCTTCCGCAACATCGTCATTGTCAAAGATATAGGTCCGAATCAGTATCGACTTCTGTGCAGAAGTGATGCTGTCGATCAGGCGCGTAAAATACTGTTCGCCGTCGATAAGAAAGTCGATCGTTCCTTTACTCGCCGCGCGGCCCATGATGCTGTCCAGTTGCCGTTCCCACTCGTCAATATTCATCGGCGAACTGTCACTAACCTCGGGCACAGGCTGTGATTCAAGCGTGACCAGCCAGGTCGGCCGGACCGTTTCGACCGCTGCGCCTGTGACAACAAAAAACAGGCGGAATACTGACGAGACAGGTCGCACCACCAATCCGCCGAGATGGCTTTGTGCCACGTGGCCAACCGATTGTGCCACCTGGGCCCCTGAGGCAGATGAGCCAGTTCCCTTTGGCGCCGGCGCATAGCGGACAAAGACTGCGATGGGCAAATCAAGGTCAACGTAGAGAAACGGCAATGAATAGGCGCCAACATCGCCGGTATCGAAAACTATACGCCGGTCTTCAATTCCCTCCTGCGCCAGGAACAGTTCAAGATGGGGCAGGCCACGCCGAATAAAATCAGCGAAGCTAATACTTTCGCTAACCGAGTAGTCCTGCGGCTTGTCACGAAACAGCCGAGCTTCGAAGCGGTCAACGTCGTTGTAATAAAGAAAATAGTCGTCGTTGTTGAAATGCATGACGACACCAACATTTGCAGTGCGTGGCAACACGGACGCAAACAGTCCTTCGCGGAAACTACCCCATTGCTGGCTGGTCAATAACCTGGGAGCAATTTGCGTCTCGGGACGGTCACTCCATGGCTCTCGCTGCTGATAGTCGAGCGGCAATATATAGGGACCGCCGTAGGTACCGTCAGTGTTCGCTTCAACAGCTGCAATGTCCATGCGATCCGACCAGTTTCCGCCGGCGAAAACGCGGCCGTCAACACCATCAAAACTGATGAAGAATTCATCGTCGCCAATGAACGCTTCAGAGGTTACCAAAGGTGTGAGAACGCCCTGTTCTGCGAACCGCCCCGGCAGAACCGGGTAGTCTTCGAGCGGAAAATCGCTGTCTGGTTGTGGTTCGCTGGCGCACGCTGCAATAAAACACAGGGTAAGAACACAAATGGACTGCGTGAATAATTCGGGAATTTTCGCGATAGTCATTGGCGTATGTGCCGAATTCCATGCGTTGCGTACACTAACCTTAGCAGGATTCGCCACCAGCCTCACATTGTTCCAACGCCCGATTGGTATTCACGCGCGCCTAAATTACAATCAGTGTATTGACACATCAACTGTTGCATATCAAAAATCAGGAATTCCTATGATGCGGACCACCGCCCTAATACTTCTATCCTGCCTCGCCATTGTTGCGCACGGCGCTGATGAAACGACAACGCCGGACAGTGATTCCGCTGACGACACCATGCATGTCGCAATGCACAAGAATCCAGGATGCGGTTGCTGCGAGGTTTGGGCGGATCACCTGCGTTCATTTGGCTTCACTGTTGATTCGATGCCCAATGCGGACATTATCGAGTTCAAAGAGCATCAGGGTATTCCGCGCCCGCTGATGTCCTGCCACACGGCTATTATTGACGGCTATTTTGTCGAGGGGCACGTACCCGCGAAAGACATATTGCAACTGCTTAAGATCAGACCAGAACACGTCACCGGCATCGCGGTTCCCGGCATGCCACTGGGATCTCCTGGCATGGAGCATCCCCGGCCGCAGGATTTCAATACAATCGCGCTACTATCCGACGGATCAGCTTATGTTTTTGCCCAACACACTGCCGGCGAGGATTTTACAAAGCCGGAAGAGTAATTACGTGCTGGACTTGAGAGGACCACATTGCGAGACTAAGGTTTGGTGGCTAGTCTGAAAACTGCGAAATTATCGGGAAAAACAATGCTCAAAATACTAACTGCTTGCCTGCTGGCAATGGGACTCGCGACCATATCGCATGGTCAGGAGCTCACCGGCACCCTAAAAAGAGTGGCTGACACCGGTGAATTTCGCATCGGCTACGTTCCCACCACGCCGCCTATGTCTTTTCATGACGGTCAAAAAACCCCTGTTGGGTACTCCATCGCACTGTGCCGCAATATCGCCGGTGCAGTAAAGACGGCGACCGGGCTTGACGCATTGAGTATCAGCTACATACCCCTGGAGTCCATGGAGGACCGGATAAGCGCAATCGAAAAAGGCACTGTCGATATTGAATGTGGAGCCACTACCGTTACATTATCCCGGAGAGAACGGGTCGACTTCACACTGATGACATTTATTACCGGCGGAGCCGTCTTATCCCTGAACGGCAATGCCATGAATTCCATACTCGATTTGTCAGAGAAAACCGTTGCCGTCATCAGTGGAACCACAACCCACGCCGCATTAAGAAATTTCATAAGCAGCAATGATATGAAAATCACGTTGCGAATGATCACAAACCATGATGAAGGCATGACATTGCTCAATGATGAGAAAGTGGACGGATATGCTTCCGATCGCGCGACACTAATTGGGCAGGTCTTCCGATCCGAAGATCGTTCGCGGTATGCAATCACGCGCGATGTTTTCTCATTTGAGCCGTATGCACTCATGCTCGCTCGTGGCGACACAGATTTTCGCCTGGTTGCGGACCGTGCACTTGCAAGCCTGTACGGTAATGCGCGCATTCGCCGGCTATACCACGACTGGTTCGGCCGTTACGGCGAGCCAATGTCGCCAGTACTGGAGGCTATGTACGAATTTCAGGCGGTCGGCGAGTAGGTAAAACTGTTAGTCGAGCGCCTGCTCCAGATCTTCGATCAGGTCCTTAACCGATTCTGCACCAACAGAAATGCGAACAAGGTCTTTAGGTATCGGACTCCTCGCGCCCTCGATCGAGTAGCGATGTTCGATCAGGCTCTCAACACCGCCGAGTGATGTCGCTCGTATAAAAACGCGACACCTGCCAATCATCTTTAACGCAGCTTTCTCGCCACCCTTAATTCGCATTGACAACATGCCGCCGTAACCGCCCGACATCTGCTTCTTTGCAATCTCGTGGCCACAGTGACTTTCGAGACCCGGGTACAAAATCGAATCAATTTTCGGATGATTTTCAAAGTGTGTGGCAATGGTCATCGCAGACTGACTGGCATGTCGGACACGCAGAAATAACGTTCGCATGCCACGTTGCAGCAACCAGGCTTCAAAAGCGCCTGGAATTGCACCTATCTCGGACCTGACATGGCGAATCTGCTGCCAGAAGTCATCGGCCTTCGCTGTAACCAAGGCACCCGCGACAACATCAGCGTGACCATTCAGATACTTGGTCGCTGAATGCATAACTATATCCGCCCCAAATTCGATCGGTCGGGTTAGCACCGGAGTGGCTACCGTCGAATCGATCGCCAGCTTTGCGCCCGCGCTATGGGCAACTTCAGCAGCCGTTTCGATGTCGATAACGTCCCAGGTTGGATTACACGG